>CANQGN010000024.1 GCA_947623215.1 uncultured Clostridia bacterium | reverse complement strand
GTTCTTAAAACGCCGGTGCGCGGGGGAGCTGGGGCTTTCGGGGTTTGACGTTTCGCGCCCCTACTTTATGCAGTTTTGCATGAAGACCGACCGCGCGGGCTTTTTGCGCCTGCTGAAAGAAGAAGCCGCCCGCCCGCTGGACCCCATGGAGCTGCTTTACCCCAAAGAGGTGCCGCTGTTTGAAAAATACGATGCTTTTTTGCCCCCCGAGCTGGTGCGCAAGGGCTTTGCCTGCGGCGTGCTGGACGTGGAGGAAATGAAAAGCTGGATTGCCGCCCTGCCAAACGAATAACAACCCAAAAATAGAATAAACCACCGCGCCGGTTGCCCCTTGCTGCAAGGGAGACGACCGGCGCGGCAGTTTATATTAGGAAGGAAAAACCCTGTTATTGGTTGGCGGCGCCAAGGGTGAGCGAGAGGTCGTAGGTGCGCCCCCGGCGGTAAACGGTAAGGGTTACGGTATCGCCCGGGCTGTACTTGGCTTTTTCGCTGTTAAAGGCGGTGTAGCTGGTTACGGCCGTGCCGTTCAGGTGGGTAATAATGTCGCTGCGAATTAAGCCCGCTTCGTCCGCCGGGCTGCCCTCGGTTACAGAAGAGACCACCACCCCCGCCGGGTAGCCCATCATTTGCAGGGTAGAGGCGTCGTAATAGGTGCTGATTTCTATGCCGATATAGGGCTGGGGGGTGTCTACGTTGCGAATAATGCGGTCTACTATGTCTACCGCGTCGTTGACCGGAATGGCAAAGCCCATGCCCTCAAAATTTTCAGAGGCCATTTTGGCGCTGTTGATACCGATAAGCTGCCCCTGCGTGTTCACCAGCGCCCCGCCGGAGTTGCCGGGGTTAATGGCGGCGTCGGTTTGAATCAAATGAATTTCTGCGGCGGAATTTTCGAGCTGCAAGGTACGGTCCAGCCCGCTGATGATGCCCATGCTCACCGAGCCCATAAAGTCCATGCCGCCCGGGTTGCCAATGGCAATGGCCGTTTGGCCCACCTTAATGGCGTCTGAATCGCCGGTTTCTATTGGCTGCAAGCCGGTTTTTTGTACCTTTACCACCGCTAAGTCGGCGCTCACGTCGTAGCCGATTACTTCAGCGGCGAGGGCGTTGGTGCTGTCGCTCGGCAAATAAACCGAAACCGCGCCGGTGCTTTCTACCGCGCTTTGCACCACGTGGTAGTTGGTAATAATATACCCGTCGGCCGAGTAAACAATGCCGGAGCCTTCGCTGGTAGAATCCGACGCGCCGAAAAAGTAGTTGTTAACAGAAGAGGTAACCACCAGCCCCACGACCGAGGGGCCCACCTTTTCCGCTACCGCTTCGGTTGCGGTTTGGGCGGTGGCGTCTACCACAATGTTGGTGGTGGTTTTGGGGGCGTCGGTATCAGACACCGCCGGCAGGCGGCTGTCGCCCCGCAGCAGATCGCCCACGCCCAGCCCGTAGCTCATCACCACCAGCGCCAGCACGCAGGTTAACAGCGAGGTGGCCACGCTTGCAATTACGGCGGCCGAAAGCGAAACGGTTTTGGGCTGTTTGCGCTGCTTTGGCGGCGCGGGGGGCGGGGTAGGTGCGCCGTAGGCAGAGGGCCGGTCGTAAGGAGAGGCGGTATAACTGCTCACCGGCCGCGGCGCAAAGGGGTCGTTCGCCGGTGGGTGGGGGGTAGATTCATGGTCGGGTTGTAGATGAAAGTCAGACATACGCCGCAAGTCCTTTCTCAAGGTTCTGGCTTTAGTATACCCGGGAAATATGAACATTTTTTGAATGTTGGCGGCATTTTTTGTGAACGCGCCGTCGCGTGGGAAAACCGCCAAACCGCCCGGATTGTTTTGGCCGTACCGGGCGGTTTTGCGGCAGAGTATACAAAATTCGCCGGGGTCGCCCCCGCCCTCTTGACAGCCGCCGCCGGGGTGTGTATAATTAGTTAGCCGTTTAATTAATTAAGTTTGCACCCGGCAGTGCCGAACCGCCCGCAATCGGCCCTTTTCCCGTCATTTGCGCGTTCGCTCCGCTTGCCGTACACAAAGTACGGCTGCGCAGCGCGAGCGCACCCTGACGAAAAAATGCCTCGATTGCGGGTGCTGCGCAGTTTTGGCAGGCAACATCCAGCAATTCTGCCTGCCAAAACCGATTCGTCCCTACCGGGTACAAACCTGTGGTTTGTCCCTACCGACTGCAAACCGACCATTCAGCATGGACATAAAGAAAGAGAGGAAGCAACCGTGAGCGAAAATGCGCGTATTACCGTACAGGCGCTCTCGCAAATGCAGCGCTGTCTCAACCACCGCCACCGCGCCTGCCACCAGCGGGCGGCCGGTCGGCTGGGGCTTTACTACGGCCAGCCGCCGGTTTTGTTGATTTTGCTGGAATGCCCCAATCTTTCGCAAAAAGAGCTGGCCGAGCGCATGAACACCACCGGCGCCTCGGTGGCCGTTTCGGTTAAACGGCTGGAAAAAGCCGGGCTGTTACAGCGGCGCAGCAGCGAGCAGGACGCCCGCCGCAACGCCCTGTGCCTTACCGAAAAGGGCCGGGCGCTGGCCGAGCGCTGCCGGGGCGAGATGGACCGCATTAACTGCGAAATGTACGTCGGCTTTACCCCGGCGGAGCAGCAGCAGCTGGCCGGGTTTTACCGCCGCATGAGCGAGAATTTGCAAAATTTGCAATATTGAAAGGAACCAATGCAAGCATGAAACGATGGATGCAATACGTAAAGCCCTACCGCACCTACTTTATATTAGGGCCGGTGTGTATGATTATAGAGGTAATCGGCGAGGTGCTCATGCCCCGCTACCTCGCCATGGTAATCAACCATGCCGCAACCCGCACGCCGCTTTTCAGCGTGGGGGTGGCGGCCATGATTGTGCTCACCGCCCTGCTTATGATGGCGGGCGGGGTAGGGGGCGCCTACTTTGGCGCCAAGGCCTCGGTCAATTTTGCGGCCGATTTGCGGGAGGATATTTATAAAAAGGTGCAAACCTTTTCCTTTGCCAATATCGACCGCTTTTCTACCGGGTCGCTGGTTACCCGCCTGACCAACGACGTTACCCAAATGCAAAACTTTATTAACATGCTACTGCGCATGGCGCTGCGGGCGCCCGGCATGTTAATCGGGGCGCTGATAATGGCCATTTTGCTTCGCCCCAGTCTGGCGCTGGTGCTGGCGGTTTCCATTCCCCTTATGCTGCTTTCTATCGGGGGCATTATCGCCAAGGGCTTCTCCCGCTTTTCGGTCATGCAAACCAAGGTAGACGGCCTCAACTCCACCGTGCAGGAAAACGTCACCAACGCGCGGGTGGTCAAGTCGTTTGTGCGGGAGGATTTTGAAAAAGAGAAGTTCCGCCGCGCCAACGGCGACTTAAAGGCGGCCGGGATTCACGCCATGAAGGTGATGATATACATTCAGCCCATTGTGACCGTGTTTATGAACTTAACGGTGCTGGCGGTGCTGTGGTTCGGCGGCAATCTGGTCATCGCGGGCGACATGCCCACCGGCGACCTTTCGGCCTTTATTACCTACGTCACCCAAATTTTGAGCTCGCTCATGATGGTGACCATGATGCTCATGATGTCCTCTCGTGCGCTGGCCTCTGCCCGGCGGATTTCGCAGGTGCTGCAAGAGCAGCCCGACTTAAACGACGATACCGCCGACCTCGCCGCCACGGTAAGCGAGGGCAGGGTAGAGTTTCGCCACGTAACCTTTCGGTATTATAAAGACAGCGCCGAGAGCGTGCTGAACGACGTGAACTTAACCATAGAACCCGGTAGCACGGTGGGGGTGATCGGTTCGACCGGCTGCGGCAAAACCACGCTGGTTTCCATGATTCCCCGCTTTTACGACCCAGACGAGGGCTGCGTGCTGATAGACGGCCGCGACGTGCGGGAGTACACCCTGCGGCATCTGCGCGACGGGGTGGGCATGGTGCTGCAAAAGAACGTGCTCTTCTCTGGTACCATAGAAGAAAACCTCCGTTGGGGCGACGAAGAAGCCTCTATGGAGACCATTTGCGCGGCGGCGGAGCACGCCCAGGCAGACAAATTCGTCCGCTCCTTTGCCGAAGGCTATCAGACGGATTTGGGGCAGGGGGGGTCTAACGTCTCCGGCGGGCAAAAACAGCGGCTGTGCATTGCCCGGGCGCTTCTCAAAAAACCCCGCATTTTAATTTTAGACGATTCTACTTCTGCGGTAGACACCGCCACCGAGGCGCAAATTCGCCGCGCCTTCCGCACGGAGCTGGCCGGTACCACCAAAATCATCATTGCCCAGCGCATCAGCTCGGTTGTGGACGCCGACGCCATTGTAGTGATGAACGACGGGCGCATTACCGGGGTGGGCAGCCACGAGCAGCTGCTGCGCGAAAACACCGAATATCAGGAAATCTACTACTCGCAGGTAGACAGAAAGGAGGCGTGAGCGGTGGCAAATCATCAACGCACGCTGGAAGATTTACAGCGCCAGTACGCCGGTCACGCGGCGGGCGATAAAGCCCCGGTTATGCGCCGTCCCGGCGGGCGCGGCCCGGGCGGCCCGGGGGCGCGGGGCATGGGCGGCAAGCCCAAAAACACCGCCCGCACCGTTCGCCGGCTGCTGCATTACGTAAAGCCCTACACCGGCCACCTGGTGCTGGTGCTGGTTTGCATGGCCTTCAGCACGGTTACTTCGCTTATTGGGTCGTACATGCTTATGCCCATTATCAACCGCATTGCCGGGGCCGCGCTGCAAAACGCCGGCAGCCTGTCGCTTTTTGCCGACCGGGTCATCGGCGCCTTTCGCGATTCGCTGCTGCCGGTGGTGCCGACGGCGCTGCTGGGGCGGCGGGCGGCCGATATTACCTGCTACCTCATTGCCGGTATTCTCATTATGTTTGGCGTTTACTTAACCGGCATTGTAACCACCTATTTGCAGGGGCGGTTAATGCTCGCCGTCTCGCAGGGCACTATTGAGCGGGTGCGCAACGATTTGTTTGACCGGGTGCAGGCCCTGCCGGTGCGCTTTTTTGACCGCAACCCCACCGGCGAAGTGATGAGCCGCTTTACCAACGACGTAGACAACATCGGCGTGATGCTCGACAACTCCATGGTATCGCTCATCTCCGGCAGCATTACGCTGCTCGGCACCCTGTTTTTTATGATTACCACCAACTGGTTTTTAACCCTTATTACCGTCGCCTTTATTCCCATTTACATTTGGGGCGGCGGGGCCATTGCCGGGCGCAGCCGCAAGTACTACAGCGGCCAGCAGGCGGCGCTGGGCGCGGTGAACGGGTATATAGAAGAAACGGTTACCGGCCAAAAAGTGGTAAAGGTGTTTAATCATGAAGAAACCTGCGAGCGGGAGTTCTCGCTGCTCAACGGCGACCTGCGCGAAAAGCAGATGCGCGCCCAGTTTTACGGCGGCATTATGGGCCCGGTTATGGGCAACACCAGCCAAATCTCGTTTGCCGTTACCGTGGGGGTGGGCGGCGTGTTAATGGCCACCACCGGCTTTACCCCCGGCACCTTAACCGTGTTTGCCAACTATTCCCGCCAGTTTTCTATGCCCATTAACATGATTTCGCAGCAAATGACGGTGGTGTTTTCGGCTTTAGCCGGGGCCGAGCGGGTGTTCGCCATTATGGACGAACCCCAGGAGGAGCCGGACGCCCCAGACGCCCGCTCTGCCGAAAACATGCAAGGCTACGTAAAAATGGAGCACGTGTCATTTGGCTACGAGCCCGGCCAAACGGTGCTGAAAGACCTTTCGCTTTACGCCAAGCCGGGGCAAAAAATCGCCTTTGTGGGGTCTACCGGCGCGGGCAAAACCACCGTGACCAATCTGGTCAACCGGTTTTATGACATTCAGCAGGGGTCTATTACCATAGACGGCGTAGACGTGCGCGACTACCGCCGGGCCGAGCTGCGCCAGCAAATTGCCATGGTGCTGCAAGACACCCACCTGTTTACCGGCACGGTGCGCGAGAACATTCGCTACGGCCGGCTGGACGCGACCGACGAAGAGGTAGAACAGGCCGCCCGCACCGCCAGCGCCCACTCCTTTATTATGCGGCTGGCGAAAGGATATGACACGGTAATAGAGGGCGACGGCGTCAACCTGTCGCAGGGGCAGCGCCAGCTGCTCAACATTGCCCGGGCGGCGCTCAGCCGTGCGCCGGTGCTGATATTAGACGAAGCCACCAGCTCGGTCGACACCCGCACCGAACGGCATATCGAAAAAGGGCTGGACCGGCTGATGGCCGGGCGCACCACCTTTATGATTGCCCACCGGCTTTCTACCGTGCGCAACGCCAACGCCATTATGGTGCTGGAGCACGGCGAAATTATTGAGCGCGGCGACCACGAAAGCCTGCTGGCCCAAAAGGGCCGCTACTGGCAGCTGTACACCGGCGCGGCGGAATTAGACTAATAGGCAACACAATCCGGCATTGTACCCTGATTGTATTGCCTACTCAACAACAAAACCGACAACTGGTCGGCGTTCCTCGCGCAGCAAGCGGGGGAGCGCCGACCGGTTTTTTGGTTGCCGCCCGGCGGGCTGGTTACAAAAAATGTGAAATTTGTAACCTTTGCCCAATCCAGCCCGCCGGGGGGCCAAACAGAGCATAATTCCCGATTCGATTTAAAACATAGCAAAATTGCATAAATTTTAAAGGTTCTCACCGCGCAAAAATCATAAAAACAGCAGAAACCGCCTCAAAAAGGTTGCAATTCTGTAACTTTTCTGTATAATAGAAAAAGGTTACAAAATTTTAACCTTTCACATCCCGGGCGAAACACAAGCGAATTTCGCCATTTGCAAACCATATAAAAGTAAACCATATAAAAGTAAGGAGTTTTCCTGTTTTGAAGGTTTTGTTACGCGAACAACTGGGCCGCCTGCTGCTGCGGCGGGTCGCCCCCATGGCGCTTACGGCCGTGCTGCTGGCCGGTGCGCTGCAATGGTGGAGCACCTTTACCATGGCCTACGCCGTTTCGTACGACGGCAACGAGATTGGCTACGTGACAAGCGAGGCCGAGGTGGCGGACGCCTGCCGCCAGCTGACCGCCGCCGCCCCCGCCGCCCCCGTTAGCGAAGACGACCTTTCCTGCTCGCTGCGGGTGGTCTCGGCCGATTCGGTAGGGGATGCGGACGAGCTTTGCCGCCGCATTGTGCAGGCGGACGACGACTTAACCAAAGCCACGGGGCTGCTAATAGACGGCGAGCTGGTGGTCGCCTGCCGCGATGAAGCGCAGCTTTCTGCCGCCTTAACGGCGGCGACCGCCCACTACGCCAGCGCGGCGGAGGACGTGGCGGTGATTACCAACGACATCACCACCAAGCCCGGCATTTACGCCGCCTCTACCCTTTGCGAGTCGGTAACCGCCGAGCAGCTGCTGCCTTACCTTACCGTTTCGGTCACCCGCCGCGAGCGCTTTACCGAGCCGGTGCCCTACGAAACGGAAGAGCGCAAAACCGCTACCCTGTTTGAGGGGGCTACCAGCCTGCTGCGCGAGGGCAAGGCGGGGGAGAAAACCGGCACGGCGGACGTGTGTTATGTAAACGGCAAAGAGCAAAGCCGCACCGTTATTACCGAGAAAATCACCCGCAAACCTACCGCCCGGGTGGTGCTGGTGGGTACCCGCCCCCGCTCGGCTTCTTCTGCCGTCGATATACTCTTTTGGCCGGTGGCGGGCAGCAATGCTTCTAATGTTTCCTCTTATTTTGGCGACGGCCGCAACCACAAGGGAACGGATATTTTAAGCCCCAACGGCACCCCCATTTGCGCCGCCGAGGCGGGCGTCGTCTCTTACGTGGGGGTTGAATCGGGCTACGGTAACTATCTGGTTATCGACCACGGCGACGGTATGCAGACCCTCTACGCTCATTGTTCCTCTATTTCTGCCAAGGAGGGCCAGTCGGTCGCGCGGGGTGAAGTCATAGCCGCCGTGGGCATTACCGGCCGGGCCTCGGCCTACCATTGCCACTTTGAGGTTCGCTTGAACGGCACGGCGGTCAACGCCGCCCCCTACCTCGGCATCGGCTAAGCCACCCGGAAGATTTAGCTAAAATCCACCCCGACAAATTTAGGTAAAAAGAGTTTACAAGCGCCCTTATTTATGGTAAAATAAGGGCGTATCTTTATTATTGCGAAAAGAGTGAACCGACTATGGGACAAAATCTTGCCGAAAAAATTATAGCCGCTCATTTGCTCTCGGGCGATATGACCCCGGGCAGTGAAATTGGGCTGAAAATCGACCAGACGCTCACGCAGGACGCCACCGGCACCATGGCTTATTTGGAATTTGAGGCCATGGGCGTACCCCGGGTCAAAACCGAGCGTTCGGTGGCATATATTGACCATAACACCCTGCAAAACGGCTTTGAAAACGCCGACGACCACCGGTTTATTCGCACGGTCTGCAAAAAGCACGGGGTGTACTATTCCCGCCCCGGCAACGGCATTTGCCACCAGGTGCATTTAGAGCGCTTTGGCGTGCCGGGTAAAACCCTTATCGGGTCAGACAGTCACACCCCCACCGGCGGCGGCATTGGTATGCTGGCCATGGGGGCGGGCGGTATGGACGTAGCGGTAGCCATGGGCGGCGGCGCTTACTACATTACCATGCCCCGGGTGCTGAAGGTAGCGCTCACCGGGCGGCTGCGCCCCGGCGTTTCGGCCAAAGACGTCATTTTAGAGGTGTTGCGCCGCTTAAGCGTAAAAGGCGGCGTGGGCCGGGTGATTGAATACGGCGGGGAAGGCGTAGCCACCCTTTCGGTGCCGGAGCGCGCCACCATTACCAACATGGGGGCGGAGCTGGGGGCGACTACCTCCATTTTCCCCTCTGATGAAGTAACCCGCCGCTTTTTAAAGGCGCAGGGGCGAGAGGAAGACTATACCCCCCTGTCTGCCGACCCGGACGCCGCCTACGAGCAGACGATAGAAGTAGATTTGTCATCCTTGCAGCCGCTGGCCGCCATGCCCCACAGCCCGGACGCCGTGCAGCCGGTGGCCGCTTTGGCCGGGCTGCCGGTCGACCAGGTGTGCATCGGTTCCTGCACCAACTCCTCTTTGCAGGACATGATGAAGGTGGCCGCCCTTTTAAAGGGTAAAACCGTGGCCCCCACCGTAAGCCTTACCATTTCGCCGGGTTCGCGGCAGGTGTTTACCATGCTGGCGCTAAACGGTGCGCTGGCGGATATGATTGCCGCCGGCGCCCGCGTGCTGGAGTGCGCCTGCGGCCCCTGCATTGGCATGGGCCAGTCGCCCAACTCTGCCGGGGTTTCGCTGCGCACCTTTAACCGCAATTTTGAAGGGCGCAGCGGCACGGCGGACGCCCGGGTGTTTTTGGTCAGCCCCGAAACGGCGGCGGCCTCCGCCCTTTCCGGCGTGCTGACCGACCCCACCACCCTGCCGCAGGGCGAACCCTACCAGTTGCCGGAGCGGTTTTTGGTGAACGATAATATGATTGACCCCCCCGCGCCGGTAGAAGAAATGGACGCGGTAGAAGTGCTGCGGGGGCCCAACATTAAAGAATTCCCCGTGTCGCACGCGCTTGAAAGTTCTATTGAAAAACCGGCGGTGCTCAAGGTGGGCGACAACATTACCACCGACCACATTATGCCGGCGGGGGCCAAAATTTTGCCCTATCGCTCTAACATTCCCTACCTTTCGCAGTTCTGCTTCGGCGTGTGCGATAAAAGCTTCCCCGAGCGCTGCAAAAGTACCGGCGGCGGCTTTGTGGTGGGGGGCGAAAACTACGGGCAGGGTTCCTCGCGCGAGCATGCGGCGCTGGTGCCGCTTTACCTCGGGGTGCGGGCGGTTATTGTAAAATCCTTTGCCCGCATTCACTGCGCCAACTTGGTAAACGCCGGTATTTTGCCGCTGGTCTTTTGCGATCCGGCGGATTATGACCGCATAGACGAGGGCGATGAGCTTTTGCTCGAAAAGATAGACGAAGCGCTGAAAACCGGCGGCGAAATTGTGCTGCAAAATAAAACCAAGGGCGCCAACATTGCTCTTACCTGCCCGGTCTCGCAGCGGCAGCGGGAGATGCTGCTGGCTGGCGGACTGCTGAATTATACCCGCGAGAACGCATAAGGAGGACGGGAACATGGAACAACAAATAAAAGAAGCCGTAAGCAAGTTTGAGGCGGTCGTTCGGGAACAATTGGCCCGGGTAGAGCGCATGAAAGAGCAAAAAGACTTTATTGACTATTCGTCGCTTTCTCCCCTGATCATCGGCGTGTGCGGCGGCGACGGCATTGGCCCCGTGATTACGGGGGAGGCCCGCCGGGTGCTGGAATTTTTGCTGCAAGACGAAGTATCCGCCGGTCGGGTGGTTTTTCGCGACATTAACGGCCTGACCATAGAAAACCGCGCGGCGGCCGGTAAGGCGATTCCGGACGACGTGTTGGCCGAGCTGAAAGCCTGCCATGTGATATTAAAAGGCCCCACCACCACCCCCCGGGCGGGCGACCCCTGGCCGAATATAGAGAGCGCCAACGTGGCCATGCGCAAAGAGCTGGACTTGTTTGCCAACGTGCGGCCGGTAAAGGTGCCGGAGGAGGGGATAGACTGGACCTTCTTCCGCGAGAATACCGAGGGCGGCTACGCCGTAGGTTCCAAAGGCGTGCACGTAACAGACGATTTGGCGGTGGACTTTACCGTAACCACTACCGAGGGTACCGAGCGCATTGCCCGCTTAGCCTATGAGTACGCCCGCAGCAACCACAAAAACCGGGTGTCGATTATTACCAAGGCAAACGTCATTAAAACCACCGACGGCAAGTTTTTAAAGCTCTGCCAAAAGGTGGGGGAGGACTACCCCGAGATAACCACCGACGACTGGTATATTGACATTACCACCGCCAAGCTGATAGATAAAAAGCGCCGCACCGATTTTCAGGTGTTTGTGCTGCCCAACCTTTACGGCGACATTATTACCGACGAAGCCGCCGAGTTCCAGGGGGGCGTGGGCACCGCCGGCAGCGGCAACATCGGTAAGCGCTACGCCATGTTTGAGGCCATTCATGGTTCTGCCCCCCGCATGGTGGCAGAGGGGCGGGTGCAGTACGCCGACCCCTGCTCTATGCTGCGGGCGGCGGTCATGCTGCTTTCGCACATCGGTCGGCAAAAAGAGGCCGATTTGTTAGAGCGGGCGCTGGATATTTGCATGTATGAAGAAAAAGCCATGGTCATTACCGGGCGAGACACCGGCTGTACCTGCCGGGCCTTTGGCGATTACGTGATGCAAACGGTGCAGTCGCTCTCTCGCTGACGTTTTACCTGCAAAAACAGGCAAGCAAGGAGGGGAACCCCGTGCCGAAAGAGCAAACGCCAGAGGCTGTTTTGCGGCGGCTGCCCCGGTATTACCGACTTTTAGAGGGGCTAAAAAACAGCGGCGTGGTGCGGGTCTCTTCCCGCGAGCTGGCAGAGCAGCTGGGCTTTACCGCCTCGCAAATTCGACAGGATTTGAACCGCTACGGCGGCTTTGGTCAGCAGGGCTACGGTTACAACGTCGCCCAGCTGCAAGGCGAAATCGCCCGCATTTTGGGGCTGCAAACCCGGCGCACCGCCATATTGCTCGGGGCCGGTAATTTGGGCCGGGCGGTGGCGGGCACCCTGTTCGCCGCGGCGGACGGGTTTGAGCTGCTGGGCATTTTTGACCGCAAAGAGTCGCTTACCGGCCAGCTCATTCGCAAACTGCCTATTCGCCATATAGACGGTCTGGACGAATTTTGCCGCGAATACCGCCCGCAGGTGGCGGTGCTTTGCCTGCCGGGCGAAACCGCCCGCGCCATTACCCCCTCGCTTGCGGCGCTGGGCGTGCGGGCGCTGTGGAATTTCAGCGCCTACGACCCTTCGGCCGACTTTCCCTCTCTTGCGGTAGAAAACGTGCGGCTGGGCGACAGCCTGCTGACCCTCAGCTATAAACTGTCTCATCAAAAGGAAGAACGGTTATGAAGCGAATTACCGGGGCAGACGCTTTTCAGCTGCAGCCCTGCCAAAACGGATTTATTTTTGTGGTGCGCCAGCCGGAGGTAGAGGGCAAAACGGTGGTCGCCTTTAAAATGCTGGATTTTAACGATTTTTCTATTACCCCCGTAACCCGCAGCGTTTACCTGCTGGCCAAGTTCGGCAGCCAGTTTGAGCGGTTTGACGCCCTGCCGGAGGATTACCTGACCGCCCGCACGCTGTCGCTGCCCGACCACCGGCTGCTGGTTTGCGCCTCCTCCGGCGAGGCGGCGGCTTATACGCCAGACGGCAAAAAGGCGGGCGAAGCCACGCTGGTGTTTGACGGCGAACCGGCCGACAGTCTGGTGCTGGGCGACGACTGCTTTTGGGCCTCTTACCCCGCCGGTGGGGCGGTGGTGCGCTACAGCCTGCGCTCGCTCAGGCCCGAGCTGCGGGTAGGCGGCGGCGCGCGGCCGCTGCCCGCGCCGCAGGGGCTGTACTACCAGCACGAGCGGCTGCTCTTTTGCTCGCCGCAGGAGCGGGCGCTGCTACAACTCAACCCAAACGACTTTACGGTAGAAAGCTACTGCGCCTTTGAAGAACCGGTGCACCGCTACCTCAAATATCATTCGAGCGAAATTGTGCTGCTGGATTCCGGCGTTTACAAGCTGTAAAACGCCATTTTACCATAAAAACAGAAAGAGCTGATGGTTTATGCCAACCGGGCGACCGGCCTTAACCGATTTGTTGCATAACCCCGAAAAACGCGCCTTTTTGGCGGGCATTGGGGGCGTTTCCATGTGCTCGCTGGCCGAAACTCTCGCCGCCGGCGGCTGCCCGGTTGCGGGGTCAGATTTGCATGAGTCCGAAACGGTAGAGCGGCTGCGGCGGCAGGGCATTGCCGTTGCCATCGGTCACCGGGCAGAGAATCTGGCGGGGGCGGACTACGTCATTCGCTCCGCCGCCATTCACGACGACAACCCGGAGATTGCAGCCGCCCGCAAGGCCGGGCTGCCGGTTTACGAGCGGGCAGAGGCCTGGGGGGCCGTTATGCAGGGCTACCGCCGGGCGGTGTGCGTGGCGGGCACCCACGGCAAAACCACCACCACCTCTATGCTCGCCCACATTGCCATGGCGGCAGAGGCCGACCCCACGGTGATGCTGGGGGGCGACCTGCCGCTGCTTTCGGGCGGGCACCGCACGGGTCAAACCAAGGATTTGATTTTGCTGGAGGCCTGCGAGTACTGCAACTCGTTTTTGCAGTTTTCGCCCACGCTGGCGGTCATTTTAAACGTAGAGGCCGACCATTTGGATTTTTTTGAAAATTTAGAGGCCATTCAGCGCTCCTTTCGCGCCTTTGCCCTGCGCACGCCGGAGGAGACCGGCCGCGTGCTGGTAAATGCGGAGTGCGAGGCGGCGTTAGAGGCGGTAAAAGACCTGCCCCGCCGGGTGGTGACCTTTGGGTTTTCGCCCCAAAACGATTATTACGCGGCAGAGGTGGGCAGCCACCGGGGCCTGCCGCTTTTTGCGGTCAAGCGGGGCGAGCGCACCGTCGCCCGCGTGCGGCTGCTAGTGCCCGGCCGGCACAACATTTTAAACGCGCTGGCCGCCGCGGCCGCGGCGGATTTAGAGGGGCTGCCCCGCCGCAGCATTGAGGCCGGGCTGGCCTCTTACGGCGGGGTAAAGCGCCGGTTTGAGTTTAAGG
>CANQGN010000023.1 GCA_947623215.1 uncultured Clostridia bacterium | reverse complement strand
GCTCTTGCATAATTGTAAGAAATAACAATATCTCGCTTAAACGGGAAGTCGGTGATTTTTGCGAGCCTTATGTGCTCGTTTTCGGCGTCGCCCCAAGTGAATTGCGGCCAAAAACCTACACCCATACCTGCCGCAATGGCATTTTTGACGGCGGTAGGATTGTCGCTTTCAAATATGACATTGGGTTTGAATCCCAAACGGTGACAATATTTGTCGCATATGGCCCGGAATTGTCTTGAACCTTGCAAGCAAATGAAGCCTTCATTTTCTATATCCTTAAGTGATACCGAATTCCCGAACTTATCTTTTGAAACAGCAAGAAAAATTTCCTCGTCGATCGCAATTTCAAAATCACGCCTTTCTCGACTCACATGATGCAAAATCTTTGTGGTGACTTCGATATCGCTTACGCCATCACTATTCTGAAAGACCGAAAAGTTGACTTCAGATCTTTTTTTATATTCGACAATCGCCGCAGTAACAAGAGCAGACGCCGCCAAAACGTTTATGCGAATGGTTTCGCGATCGAGTTTTGCCATGCGCCGCAATTCTTCGGGAATCTTTTCGAGTTTGTCCAAAATAGGCGCGACGGATTGTTCAAGGTGCCGTCCATATTCTGTCAGCACAATTCCACGCCCTTTCTGCTCGAAGAGCTTTACGCCGACGTCATTTTCAAGCCTATGAATAGCCTGCGTCAACGCCGGCTGCGCTATATGCAACTTTTCGGCACTCTTTGTTATGTGCTGAGAAGCGGCCGCTTCCATAAAATATTTGAGTTGAGTTAATTCCATCGTTAAACCGCCTTTATATAATATTGATGTTATCATACTGATACGAATTATATATTAGACTTTATGAGTTGTCAATCATATAATATGGATGGAAAGGAGAAAAAGGAGATTATGACTATTCCCGAAATTTTAGAAACAATCATGCTTATATCTTTTGGCATATCATGGCCGTTATCGGTTGTCAAGAACATAAAGGCAAAGACCGCAAAATCCATGAGTTTGCCGTTTATCTTATTGATAATGATCGGCTACATAGCCGGGATAGCGAGCAAGTTTATTTCCGGTAATATCGGCTATGTACTTATTGCGTATTTTATCAATATTTTATCGGTAAGCGTCAATCTTACAGTATATTTTATCAATCTATGGCATGACAAACAGAAATCAGTATGACGAAACTCTAAAGGAGAAACATGATGAAAGATACAAATGAATTGAAGAAATTTCAAAATATTAACAGTGTAGCGACGAAAGGAGGCATCGTTTTCGTAGGATCCGATTTTTTCTCCTCTTTGCCGTTAACGGAACTCGCTCACGCGTTTCGAGTCGACGAAGAAGTGCATAATCGGAGTGCAAGAGGAGCGTCGGTTGCCGATGTTTGCAGCAATCTTGAAGAATTTGTTTTAGCTCTTTGTCCGTGTAAAGTATTTATCAATTTAGGCGATGTCGAAGCAAGCGAAGGTATGGCAACAAGCGAGTTCATCGAATCGTTCGAGCGGCTACTGTATTGCCTTCACAACAAATGTAATGCCAAGATTTATGTCGTATCCATGGCGGCGAAGAGCGAACTTCATAATAAGTACAATATTGCGCTAAAAAAGCTGAGCGCCGAAAACGGATGCAGATTTATAGATATATCTTCGGCACTCAACAGCGCCAAACCCGAAATAAGTTTTTTCAACGCGATCAAACTGTATGTTCATCGCGAACTGAATTTTACCGAAATAATGCTTATGCGGTAAGTGCGGCAAGAGCGCAGAACGCAGCAGGCGCGGCGGGCACTCCCCCAAAAACACGTTGTACCCTGATTGTATTGCCTATTGGAAGTTATCAAAGGCTTTCAGAGCCGCCTCTACATACGATTCATCCTTTCTGCCTTCGGGGCGGCAAAGAACGACGACTTTTGCCTTCGAGTTCCCCATTCGACCGGTGGCCTCCACATAAATCTCGTTTTTGTTATCGCCGCGGCTGACGTTTTTTTGCCCGGTGACGTGCAATACGTCAAAGCAATCCTGAAAATTCTTCGCCCAGCCCTCCCAGCCGGTCATCATTACAATATGGGTTGGTTGAAGTGCCCGCACTTCCTCTTTCAGTATCTCGCGGCAGATTTCATTCTGAAGGGTTTTGCTTTTTTCGCTGGGATTTCCCGCTGCGGGAGAAAGCTTGTATAAATTGGACCATGCGATATTTTCCAGCCAAACAGCGTTCTGCTCCTCCGCCCGTTCCGCTTTTTTCCACAGCCCTTTCTCTATTTTTTCGGCTGTGCGCCAAAACGGCGACCGGTTCAGCGAGTATTTGCCGTCATCGGCATACAGCCCGTTTTCTCTTTTTTCCACCCAGCTGCCGCATTCGGGGCGATGATACAACCGCGCCTCCGCCTCGTTTGCCATTTCCTGCACCATCTCTTCCGTTATCCTGTCCGGCGAAAGATGGTTTAAGCTGCCCAAATTCCAGCCGTTTGGCGCCTGCCCAACGAGCAGCAGCTTTACTTTGTTTTGGTCGTAATTCTTCCCCCTTGTCGCGGCAAACTGGGAAGCTAATTGCTTTTCGCGTTTTTGGGGCGAAAGCGATGCATAAACGTGATGCCAAAGGTTTAAAAAATGCTCCTTCATAAAAATCTCCCCGTATAAGTTTTCTCCAATTCTGGCGTTGTTTCGCCCTGCCCGGCGGCAATGGGCGGCCAAAGGGTCGGTTCCTTTGCAATTTTATCATACAAGATTTACAAATATTTTGCAATACGCAGTTGGCCTGCTATCCGTTTTATTTCTATCAAATGTTCTTTAGGCAATATAGATTTCTTCCAGCGTATTTAGGCAAATACACCCCAGCGGGCGGCCGAACGCCGCGCCGCAGTCTATGGCGATATGGTTGTTCCCCCGCCAGACGCGCCCGGCGAACGCGGGGTCAATCAGCCCCGTGGGGGTATGGCCGGTGACAAACAGTGCGTCCACCCCGTAGACCTTCGTGTAGTCCGGCTCGCCGTACACAAACTCCAAAAAGCTGACGTCGTGAATGGGTTTGTTCGGATTATAATCCGGCAGGGTATGGGAGAGGTGAAACCGGCGGCCGTTTACCGTGCGCTCATCGTAAATACCGAAGGATTCGATGGAATCGACGACCGCCTGCTGACCGGCCCGCGACAACGCCCCAAACGCCCGCAGAGTTGTCTCGCCGCCAGACAGTAACCAGAGCATTCCCACCCGGGTTTTCTCCACCGATTCCGCCGCTAAAGAACCGGCGGCGATGCGCTTCATCACCCCCAGCGCCAGCGACTCGTGGTTGCCGATGAGCGGTTTTACGTTGGCGCGCGTCATCATATCCAACAAAATATCGATTCCCCCGGCGCCGCGGTCGATCACGTCGCCCAATACATACAGCGTATCCGCGCCGCCGAGGGAGAGAGTGCTAAGCAGCTTTCGGTATTTTTCATAGCAGCCGTGTAAATCTGAAACAGCGTAAATCACAAAAGGGGGCGCTCCTTTCTTTTTGCGGTTCATTCCGCACAGCTTATAGAATACCACATGGGGTGGGACGTTTTTGGGGCATACCGTTTGGTATGCTTGCCGCACAGGGGGTGCAACCGATGAATTATGCAATGGTACAAGAACTGGCGGCACGGCATTTTGGCCCGCCGCATGGCTCGCTAACGTTGGGCAAAAGCAAAAAGCAACCCGCCCACACCCACGGCGACCCGCCGAATGAATATTATTATTACTATTTGGAAAACGAAGAAGAAATGCTGGCAATTGCCGAGCTGCTGCAAGCGGGCTTTGCCGATAAGGGCATTCCCTTGCCCAAACTGACCCGGTCCTTTCCCCAAAAAAGCCCGCCGCAATGCGCCCGGCTTGCGGCGGGCGACGGGGGCTGGAACCTTGCAATATATAACGTTGTGGGGGTAACCTACCACCGAACCACCGGGGGAAAAACGGCGGCGACCCTGCGGCTGCACAACATGCCGACCGTCAGCCTGTGCGATTCAAACCCGGATTTTTACGGCTACTTTGAACCAAGCTGGTTCAGCCGCAGCCACACGCCTGCACACCGGCGAGAGGGGGTTTGCTACTGGGTCAACAAGGCGATGAAAACAAGCGACCGGTTTCGGGAATTTTCCGCTGATTTTTTCTCGACGGCCGCACAAGAAACCGGGCTTGGTATTTTGCAAAACGCGGCGACGGCCATTCGGCGGTGGGGCTGCTTTTTGCCCCCCGTCTCGTACCAAGATCTGCTGGCCAGTCGCACGCCGGCCGACCTGCTGCGCCGCGTTTCGACCGGCACCGCGCCGCCCGCTTTTTCGCCGAATTCGGTTGACTTAAACACCGCCTACGTTATGCAAACCCTCACGCCCCTGCTGCAACCGCAGGAGGTAGAGCAGCTGACGGCGCTGGATGCGAAAACCCTTTCCGCCGCCGTAACGCTGCCGCAGTTTTACGGGGAATTTCAGCCGCAGTTGTTTCTCACCAAATTGTATGCTTCCCTTTTTCAGAATCAGTTGTAAACAACACCGGAATCTGTTACAATAAACAAAAAGCCTCTCCCCCGCCCCGGCCGACTATTCAGCCGGGGAAAATAACAGGAGAAAAAGAGCGTTCAATACCCGGGTAGCCAAAAGCCCGCACGGTGGCGTGCGGGCTTTTGGCTTTGGTTTTGCCCGGGGCGGCGAAGCCGCCCCGGGGGGTTGCGGGGGCAACCCGAAGGAGGATAAGGAAAACTTGTACTTTAGCTTATTTGCCGACGGCCTTTTTCAGCACTGCCAGCGCGTCGGCGGCGTTAATGGCGTTATCGCCGTTTAAGTCGGCCGCCGCTTTTTGCTCGGCCGTCAGGTCGGTTTTGTGCACGGCGTAGCGCAAAATTTCCAGCGCGTCGGCGGCGTTTATCTTGCCGTCGCCGGTCACGTCGCCGGGGGTAAGGGCCGGGGGCAGCGCGGCCAAGGCTTTTTCCGCTTCGTCTAACTTCGCCTTGTTGCCTACCAGCGCTTTTTGCGCTTCGGTCAGCTTGTCAAAGGCGGCTTTGGCGGCTTCAATGGCCTCTTTGTCCGCAGCCGTTACCTTGTCGGCGGCGGGCAGCTTTTCAATTGCCTCTTCTACCGCTTGGGCGGCGGCTTCGTCTGCTTGTTTTTGTTCGGCGGCGGCCAAGGCGGCCAGCGCTTCGTCCAACTTCGCCTTGTTCGTCACCAGCGCCTGCTGCGCCTCGGTCAGCTTGTCATAGGCGGCTTTGGCGGCCTCAATTGCCTCTTTGTCCGCAGCCGTCACCTTGTCGGCGGCGGGCAGCTTTTCAATTGCCTCTTCTACCGCTTTGGCGGCGGCTTCGTCTGCCGCGGCGGAGGATTCCTCCCAATGGGCGGTGAGGGTTACGTCTTCCGCCGGCATGGTGAAGGAGTCCAAGTCTACCTTTTCATCGCCCTTGTACCAACCGGCGAAGGTAAAGCCTTCTTTGGCGGGCGGGGTGACCGCAAGGGGCGAGGCCCCCTCTGCGAGCTCCTGGTCGGCGGGGGCAGGGTCGCCGCCGTCGGTCTCAAAGTGCAGGGTGTAGGTTTCTTTGGTGTGCAGCACCTGCCCCTCCGGCAGGGTTAAGGAGAACTGGTTGACCGTTTTGTAGGCGTAGCCCGAAATGGGCGAGAAGTAGTTAAAATCGACCGTTCTGCCGTCGTTAGAAAAGCGCAGCATCAGCAGCAGGCCCACGCCGTTTCGGTCGGCGTCAATGTCCTGCGCGTTGGCCATGACCTGCCACACGGTGTTGCCGTTGTCGCCTTCGTCAACCCGCCAGGCCATGCTGCCGGGGTCGGCGTAGTTAATCACGTGGCCGCAGAGCACCATGAAGACGTTGGCATGTTTCTTCAAAAACTGCTGCCACATTTCTTCCCCATGGCCAACGTCGCCCGTGATGTCCCCTTCCGGCGTGGAGCGTTCGCCCACCGCAGAGAGGTAGTTGTGGGTGGTCACAATGACGTTGTAATCGGGGTGAGCGGTTACCACTTCGTCTGCCCACTGAATGGTGGCGGGCGAGGGGTCGAATTCCAGCGCCATAATGAGATAGGGGATGTCCCCCACTTGCAGGGTGAAATAGAGGTTGTCGGATTTATTTTCCACCATGCCGCCGCCAAAGCTGTCCCAACTGCTGAAGCGGGAGTAGGGGAAGTAGCGGTTGAAATAGTCGGTATTGCGGGTGGCGCCGGGCACGTAATCGTGGTTGCCGTAGCAGATAGAGTAAGGAATCCCCGCTTCTTCCAGCAGGCCAAAGGCTTCTTCCGCCCGGCCAAACTCGGTAGCGGCCTCGTTGGTGGCGTCGCCCCGGACGCCGTTCCAGGTTACGTCGCCCATCGACATGGCGAACTGAATGTTCTCTTTTTGTTTATTAGCGGCAATCCACTCCATCAGGGCGGTCAGCTTGGCGGGGTGAACCGCCGTCAGCTCCTGAATGTCCGGAATGACCACCATGGAGTAATCGCCCGGCTCGGGCTGGTAATCGTACACCCAGTCGCGCCAGTATTCGTCTTGCCGCACAATGCAGGTGACGGAATCCAACCGCAGCGTGGTGGCAGCGGCAAGGGTAGCGGTAAGGGCGAAGCCCTGCACAGTGTTAAAGTTAAAGCCCTCTTCCGCTGTCATTTCGGCCGGCACAACAATAAAGTAGGGGGCAGCCGACCCGGTAGCAAGCTCGGCCGGGTTCAATGAAGCTTCGGCCTTTTTACCGGCGGCGTCGGTAATGGTTACCGCAAGGGCGGTCACCGCAGTCGGGTCTTCTGCCTGCAAGGCAATGGTAATGGGGGTGCGGCGGGGCAGGGGCATGGGCATGGCGTAGGCGGTGGTGGTAAAGTCTACCGTTCCGCTGCCCTCGGCCACCAGCGCCTCATTTTGCCACGAAAGGGCGGCGGCGCTTTGCCATTTGTTCACCGAATCGGGCTCGGTAAAATACTCCACCAGCTCGGGCACGGCCTGCGGCACAATTTTAATATCGTCTATCGCCATGACGATGTCTTTGGTAAGGAAGAGATAAAAGCGGAAATAATTGATGTTTTCAAGATTCAGCGTGCCGTGGGTATCTACCGCCTCGTTAAAGGGCAAATAGAGGTCGTTCCAGCCGTTTTGCAGCGGCATGTTCACCGGCATGGTGGCCCAGTGAATTTCCTCCAAATCCGCCCGGCCGCTGCTGGTGAGTTCCAGCTGGCCGTTGGTGGCAATGGCGGAGGCGTCTGAAACGTAGAGCTGTAACCGCAGCGCCAGATCGCTCGTCTGGTAGCCCGTAATGGAAAGCGGGCTGGAAGTAAGCTTCGGAATCATGATTTCCATAGAATTGGTAGCCTGCGGGGCAACAAAGGCGGTAAAGGTATCGTCCCCCACCTGCACCACGTTGCGCAGCTGAGCGCGGGAAGAAATTTGCAAGGACGCTTCCGTGTCGCAGTCGCTGAGCATCCAGCTGAGCGGTTCGGTCGTCAGGGGCGGCTTTTGCTCCATATCCTCCGGCAGGGTAACCCCTATTTCTTCCGCCGGGCCGGTCAGGCGCACGTTATCCAGCCGTATAACCGTACCGGCAGCCGCGCCGGTGGCGTAAAACCGCAGAGCGGTGACGCTTTGCATAGAGAAAGAGGCCGGCGGGCTTTCTACAATATGCAGCGGCAGTTTTAACTTGTTCCAACCGGTTTGCAGGGTCAAGCCGTACAGCACGGCTCGCTCTACCCGAATGCCGTTTTCGCCCCACCAGTTGCCGCTTGAAACAGAGGAGAAGTTCATGCCGCTGTCGCCGCTGGCAAACACCTTGGGGTCAGAGGTATAAAAGTCAAACGCAATATCGGTCATGCCGGTGCAGTCGATGGGGTCGCCGATGTGGTAAAACATCATGGAACCGCTGGTGGTTTGCCGAATGCTGCCGGTACCCTCGGTAAAGGTTTCGGTATCGACCGCCGCGTTGCCCGTGCGGTTCCAATTGCTCCATTCGTCGCAATTGCTGATGAGCACCTCGCGCCGGGGGCCGCCGCCCTGCAAAATTGCAAAGGCTTCCTCGGCGGCGGTAAGGGTTGCCAGATTGGTCACCAGCGCCTGCTGCTCCGGCGTTAAGGCCTCATACGCCCGGCGGGCTTCGGTAATTTTCAGCTCGCTGTAGGTGTTTACCCGGCCAATGGCGTTGATTAAATCCATTACCACCTGCGCGGCCACCTGGTCGGCCTGTTCCAGCCCTTCGTCGTTCACCGCCCGCACTTCGTCTAACCGCAGGCTATACTGACCCGGCAAATCGCAGGCGTAAAAGCGCATACGGCGAATTTTGGAGAGGTCGCAGGTTTCGGTTTTACCGGAAAAATCCAACGGCACATGCAGGTGGTTCCATCCTTTGGTAAGGGTTTGGGCTTTCAGCGTGGCGGAAGATACCCGCACCCCGCCGCTGAACCACGACTCGTTAAAAGAGAGGTTAAAGGCGCAGTCGCCATACTGGAACAAATTCACGTCGTCGGTATAGAGCCAAAAATCCATGTGGGTAACGTGGGTAAAGTCCATGCTGCCCCCGTTGCCCTGCGTGCTTTGTATAATGTAAAAGAAATTCATTTCGCCGTCGCATTGAATTTCCATACTGCCCGACCCCACCGCCGCCTCACTGGCACGCTTTATGGTGCCGCGCGAAGCTTCGGTAGCCCAGCCGGTGGCGCTTTCGCAGTCGCTTACCAGCCAGTTGACCGGCGGGCGGTCTTCTGCGGCGGCGGGCAGCAAAAAGCCGCTGGCGGCCACCCCCACCACCAGAACACGGGCGATCCATTGTTTCAACCGTTGTTTCAACCCTTTCATGTTGTAAATTGCCTCCTTTTTGATATATCCAATCTATTGGCATAATCTAATGATATATCAATAGACGCCATTTGTCAAGGGGTTTCAAAAAAATAACTCCGCCTTTTTAAAAGACGGAGCGAAAACGATTCGTTTTTTCAGGCGGAGGTACGAAAAACCGGTTCGGTGGGCAGCACAATCTGTTTGGGAGCGGCGTCTGGTCGGGCAATGAGGCGGCAAATCTCGCGGGCGGCCGCCGCCCCCATACCGGCAAAGTCCTGCCGCACGGTGGTAAGGGGCGGGTCGGCGTAGCGGGCGTACTCCACGTCGTCAAAGCCCGTTACGGCCATATCCGCCGGGGCGGAAAGCCCGAGACTCCGCAGCGCCTGCGCCACGCGCATGGCAATGTAGTCGTTCATGGCGCAAACCGCCGTGACCCCCTGCCGGTGCAGGTCGTCCAGCAGCGGGGGCAGCCGCTCTGCCAGCGCCGCCTCGTAGCGGGAAATGCTGCTTTCATATTCATCAGAAGATTCAAACACCGCCCGGTGCACCAGCGTTCCCTCTCCCGGGGCCAGCACTTCTACCGCCTGGCAAAAGCCCATATACCGCTGGCCGGTGGTGGTGCCCAAATTCACGTCCGGCGAAAGATAGGCCAGCTTGCGGTGGCCCTTTTGCAGCAAATATTCGCCCAGCGCACGGGCGCCCGCTACGTTGTCGCTTGCCACGTAAGAGACCGGCAGGCCGCTGAACTGTTTGTCCAGCACCACCAGCGGGTAGTGCACCGCCGCCATGTTAAACAGGGTTGCCCGGGCGGTCTCTAACGGGCCGGGGTAAAACAAAATGCCGTCGCAGCCGTCTCCCCTTGCTTGCAGCAGCGCCTGCAGCTGGTCTTTTTCGTCCGAAGTGGCGGCGTAAAGCGCCAGTTGCAGCCCCCGGGCGGTCAATACCTCCGTCGCCCCCTGCACAAAGCGCAAAAAGGGGCTTTCGCCCGCGTCGTCCGGAATCACAAACCCCACGCAGCGGCTGCGGGCGGCGTCTTTTTTGGGGTCGGCCACGTAACTGCCGCTCCCCCGGCGGCGGAAAATCAGCCCCGCCTGCTCTAATTCGTCCAGCGCGCGGCGGGCGGTAATGCGGCTGACGGAGAATCGCTCCATCAGATCCCGCTCGGTGGGCAGCCGGTCGCCGGGGGCAAGCCGGCCGGCGAGAATGCGCGCTCGGTAGTATTCAAATATCTGCTCGTACAGCGACTGCGACCCCTCGGCCATGCGGCGCCTCCCCTTTCCCCATAAACGGCGAATTCAATTTAGTATATCATATTTTCCCGCTAAATACAACCCCGGCATTTTGGGGCGGGCGAAATCAGCCCATCTCGTTTTCTAAAAAGGTGCAGGCGAGCGAAAGCCAGTTTTCGCAGGCGGGAATGCAGAGGTTACTATCGTTTACCGCCGTTTGGCCGTTCGCCAAAGCCAGCCCGTGGGGGCCGTGGGGGTAAACGTGCAGCTCTGCCGCCACCCCCTGCCGCCGCAGCGCGCCAAAGAATAGCAGCGAATTTTCGACTGGCACCACGGCGTCGTCTGCCGTGTGCCACAAAAAGGCGGGGGGCGTGCCGGGGGTTACAGCCTGCTCCAACGACTGGGCGGCCAGCGCCGCCGGGTCGGCCGCCGCTTCGCCCAGCAGGTTTTCAAACGACCCCTTGTTGGCGTAGGCCCCGGCGGTAATAACCGGGTAGCCCAGCACCATGGCGTTGGGGCGAAAGGCCTCTGCCTGCTCCCCCACCGCCCGGGCAAGGCTGGGCCGCTGCCAAAAGCAGCCCAAGCTCGCCGCCAAATGCCCGCCGGCCGAAAAGCCCGCCACCGCCATGCGGCGGGGGTTTATGTGCCACTCCCCCGCCCGCCGCCGCAACAGGGCAAAGGTAAAGGCCAGCTGGTGCAGCGCCGTGGGAAAGCGGGCGGGCGCCACGGCGTAATGAACCACCGCCGCCTGGTAGCCGAGCGCCGCAAAGGCCAGCGCAATGGGCTCGCCCTCGCGGTCTGAAACGCCGGCGTAGCCGCCGCCCGGGCAAATCACCACCGCCGGGCGCTGCTGAGCGGCAAAGCGGGGCGGGGTATCTTGCAAATAAAGGGTGAGTGCAGCATCCCCTTCGTGAAAAGGGGGCGGCAGCGGAATGGTTTGGTAAATCATTGGGCTTCATTCTCCTTTTTGGCTTCGTCGGCCAGCGCCCGCAGGCGGGTAAGGGTGGTCTCCAGCGCTTTTACGGGCGACTGACCGTTTACCAGTTTAATGGCAATGTAGGGCTTGCTGCCGGCGCTGAGCAGTACCCGGCCGCGCATTTCGTCCGCTAATTTCAGCACCAGCGAAACGTCCGGCGAAGGGTGGTAGAGCAGCAGGCTACCGTTTCGCTGCACCACCTCGTAAATGCCAAGCGCGGTGGCCAGCCCCCGCAGCAGGGCGATTTTGACCAGCCCCATAACCGCCTCCGGCGGGGGGCCGAAGCGGTCGATCAGCTCGTCTATTACGTCGGAGGCGTCGTCGTCTGACCGAATATCGGCAATGCGGCGGTAAATTTCCAGCCGTTGGGGCAAATCGTCTATGTACCCGTCTGGAATATGGGCCTCCATTTGTACGTCTACCGTGCACTCCGGCCGCTCGGGCGGGGCCTCGCCGGTTTTTTCGGCCTCTATGGCCTCTGCCAGCAGCTTTAAGTACATGTCGTACCCCACCGCCTCCATTTGGCCGTGCTGTTCGCCGCCAAGCAGGTTGCCCGCGCCGCGAATTTCGAGGTCGCGCAGGGCGATTTTTAAGCCCGAACCAAACTGGGTAAACTCCCGCAGCGCCTCGAGTCTACGCTCCGCCACGTCTGACAATGCCTTGCCCCCCCGAAAGGTAAGGTAGGCGTAGGCCCGCCGGGCCGAGCGCCCCACCCGCCCCCGCAGCTGGTGCAGCTGCGCCAAGCCCATGTGGTCGGCGTCTTCTATTATCAGGGTGTTCACGTTGGGCAAATTTACCCCGGTTTCTATAATGGTGGTGCAAACCAGCAGGTCAATTTCGTTTTCCATGAGCTGCCGCCAAACGTCGCTTAAGGTCTCTTCGCTCATTTTTCCGTGGGCCACGCCCACTCGCGCCTCCGGCAGGCGGCGGGCTAACGAGGCCGCCGTTCGCTCAATGTCTTCTATGCGGTTGTGGAGAAAATAGACCTGCCCGCCCCGGCGCAGCTCCCGGCGAATGGCGTCGTGAATAACGCCGCTGTCGTACTCCATTACATAGGTTTGCACCGGGTGACGGTCGAGCGGGGCTTCTTCTATGAGCGACATATCCCGCAGGCCCGACATGGCCATATTAAGCGTGCGGGGAATGGGGGTAGCCGAAAGGGTGAGCACGTCTACCCGGTTAAATTTTTCTTTCAGCTTTTCTTTTTGCGCCACGCCGAAGCGCTGCTCTTCGTCTACAATTACCAGCCCCAAGTCGTGAAATTCCACGTCGGCAGAAAGCAGCCGGTGGGTGCCCACTACCATATCCACCCGGCCGGTGCGCAGCTCCCGCAGCGTTTCGGCCTGCTGCGCCGGGGTGCGAAAGCGCGAGAGCAGCGCCACGTTCACCGGAAAGCCCTCCATGCGGCGGCAGACGGTTTGGTAATGCTGAAAAGCCAAAATGGTGGTAGGCACCAGCAGGACGCACTGCTTGCCCTCGGCAATGCACTTAAAGGCCGCCCGCAGCGCCACCTCGGTTTTGCCAAAGCCCACGTCGCCGCACAGCAGGCGGTCCATGGGCACGGGGCGCTGCATGTCGTACTTAATTTCGTCTATACACCGCAGCTGGTCATCGGTTTCTTCAAACTCAAACCGGCGTTCAAAATCGTTTTGCAAATCGGTATCGGGTGAAAAGGCGTAGCCCTCGGTGTGCATACGGGCGGCGTAAAGGTCTATCAGCTCTTTGGCCATGTCGCGCACCGCCCGGCGCACCCGCGTGCGGGTTTTTTGCCACTCGGTGCCCCCCAATTTGTGCAGCCGCAGCGTTACGTCGTCGCCCGAGGGGCCAATGTATTTTGAGACTAAGTCCAGCTGGGTGACCGGCAGGTAAAGGGTGTCGGTACCCGCGTAGCGAATGGTAATGTAGTCGCGGGTCACGCCGCCGCTTTTGAGCTGGCGAATGCCGCGAAACACGCCGATGCCGTGCACCGCGTGCACCACGTAGTCGCCCACGTGCAGTTCGTCCAGCGAATGAAAGGCGTTTGCCCCCGCCGCTTTTTTGCGGCGCTTGCGGCCGGTTTGCCCGGCGGTGTGGGGCACCAAAAACAGCCGCCCCTCCGGGTACTCGAACCCGCCGCTTAACGACCCGGTGGTAACGGTAACCCGGCCGGGCCTCGCCTCTTGGGGGGCGGGTTCATACGCGGCCGGCAGCCCCTCGGCCGCCAGCTCTTCCGCCAGCAGGCGGGCGGCCTTTTCGCCCCCCGCCAGCACCGCCGCGGCGTAGCGCTGGTGCAGCAGCGGGCGTAAATCTTCGCACAGCTGCCGAACGCTGCCCTGCCAGGGCGACACGGTTTTGGCAACAAAGCTCACCTGCTCTTGCAGCGGCAGGTCGTGGTGGGCGCCCTCAAAAGTTTCCAGCGCCACCGTCTCTCGCTCTTGCAGGCGGCGGCAAAGGGCGGCGTAGTCCATGGCAAAGCGGCAGCCCTCGCTGCACAGCACGCCTTCTTCCAGTAGCTGCTCTACGTCTAATTGCAGCTGGCGCTCAAAGGTGCGCGCCCGCTCGCGCAGGCGGGCGTTTTCGCTCAGCAGCACCAGCGCGTCCTCGGTATAATCCAGCAGCGTGGCGGGCTGTTTGGCCAAAAAGGGCAGCAGCCGGTCGTAGCTGGCGGGGGGCAGCCCCTGCTCCAGCGCCTCGGCGTCTGCCAGCAGCCCGGCGGAAAGCTTCTCGTTTTGGCGGTG
>CANQGN010000022.1 GCA_947623215.1 uncultured Clostridia bacterium | reverse complement strand
GGCCAGTCCTCCCACCCGCGGGCGGGGGGCAGGCTGACCCACACCGTCTCCTCCGCCGGGGCGGCGGGGGCGGGAGTGCCGAGAGAACCCTCCGGCGCGGCAACCCGACGCCGCCGGGCGAGCAGCAGGTAGAGGGCCGCCAGCGCCAGCGCACCGGCGCTGACTACGCAGCCGACCCACAGCCCCGGCGTGCGGTAGGTAAAGCGAATCACATGGTCCTGCCCGTCGCCGGTAACCGGCACGGCCATAAAGCCGATGTTCACCCGCTCTATCTCCACCGGCTGACCGTCTACTTCGGCCGACCAGCCCTCGTCATACGGAATGCTGAAAAAGACCAGATTATCGCTTGGCAAATTGGCCACAGCGGAAAAGCCATGCCGGTCGGTGGTAAAATCGCGGCAGGCGTTTTGCGCCCGGTCTACGCAGTTTTCGCGGTAAAAGCGGTAGGTGAGCATTCCCTCGTAGTTTTCGCCGTCGTCCTCTGCGTTTTGCAGCCAATCGCCGTAGCGGGCAATTTGCTCGTCGCTTAACACCATGGCCCGCAGCAGCATGGCAGCGCGGTCTTTTTCTTCAAAGGTATCGAGATAGTCCCTGGTCATATACCGGTCGTAGGTAAAGCCGTAGGGAATAAAAAAGTCGTTTTGGTAAATATCGTACCCGTCCTGCCGGTAGTCGGCGGGGTCGCCCGACCCCTCGCGCCCGCCGGTGTAAAGCGACCAGCCGTCCATTTTGGGCAGGCCGTCTTCGTCTACAAAGGATTCGCTGTCGCCCGCGTAGTCGAGCAGATATTTGACCGAAAGCAGCCCCCGTAGGGGGTAGTAGTCGGTATCCGGCCGGGAGGCGACGGTGCGCTCTACCCCCAAATACTGGTAAAACTCCATAACCGACCCCGGCACAATGCTGTGAAAGGCGTTGATGCTGCTGACGCCAAAGTACATGGCGACGTTATCCATCCCCTCGTACACGTCTACCCGCAAGTCGTCTACGTCGTCTATGGGTTTTACCCGCCCGGCGGCGTCTGCCACCGAAACGGTGCGCTGGTTTTGCAATAAGCGGGGGATAATGTAGCCGTTTGCGTCATACGAGCTGGTTTTGCCCATGCCAATAAAGTAGCTGCCGTAAACCACCGAGACCACCAGCACCAGCACAATGGAGGTGCGGGCGAACTCGCGCGGGAAGCGGCGGCGCAGCACCAGCAGCAGCGAGACCAGCAACAGGCACACCACCGCAATGGCGCTGGTGACCAAAAAGCGGTCTACGTAGCCGTCGGTATAGAGCCCAAAGCCGCTGAAGGTGCCGTCGGCATACTGCCCCTGGGGGAAGAGCCCCACCGCCAGCACAAAAAACATGGTAATGCCGGCCGACCACTTCCACCCCACGGTGCAGTCGATTTTGCGATCCTCCAGTGCGCAGGCGGTCATCATGGCCATGACCAGCAGCGGCATGTAAAACCAGCGGGCGTAGTAGCTGTAGTTAAAGGCAGAGAAAAGGCTGTTGCAAATGGGAATAAAGGCCAAAAAGCCGCAGAGAATGACCAGCCGCTTTTGCCAGCTGCCCCGCCGGGCGGCCATAAAAGAGAATACGCCGGTCATGCCGAACACCGGCAGCCAACCCGCCACCGACGACCACTTTACGTCTGCATCCGGAAAAAACACCGGGCGGGCGGGTAAATCCGGCGGAAAGAAGAAGCACTGCAAAATGTAGGCGTAAATTTGGCTGCGGTCGTACACAATGCCGCCCCAGCCGGTAAGGTAGCTGCCAATGCGGGTGTTAGAGGTAATGGCCAGCACCGCCGGCAGCAGCATAAAGGCAGAAAGCAGCACCCCCAGCACGGCCTCCAGCGCCAGCAGCGCCACCCGGGCAAAATCGCGTTTGAGCAGCGCCGGGGCGGTAAACAGCCCCCAGTCGCCCGAAAAGGCGCGCAGCAAAAAGTAGAGCACGCAAAAGGCCGCCATGCCAAAGAAGAAGTAGTAGTTCGAGACGGCGCAAACGGCCACCATTAGCATAAAGGGGCCGCGGCGGCCGTCTTTTATACACCACTCCATGCTGAGCAGCAGCAGCGGAAAGAAGACGATCGCCTCGTGAAAATGGTTAAAAAAGACGTTGTAAACCGAAAAGCCCGAAAAGGCGTAGAGCAGCCCGCCGAGCAGGGCGTACTGTTTGTCTTTTACAAACCGGCTGCAATAAGCGTAGGCCGTAAGCGACGCAAAAGAAAATTTTAAAATGAGCAGCGGGCCCATTAAATAGGGCACAAAGTCGGTAGGGAAAGGCAGCGTAAGCCAAAAGAAGGGGCTGCCGAGCAGGTAAAAGCTGTAGGAACCGATGAAGTTGGCCCCCAAATCGGTGCCGAAGTCCCACCCCAAACGGCCCTGCCGAATGGCCTGGTGGGCCAGCTTGTAAAAGGGAACCTGCTGAACGTTAAAATCTCCGTAAAATAAAAAATAACCGTGGTTTTCGACCATAAAGGGTATAAACAGGGCGCAGGCCGCCAAAAAGGCCAAAAAGAAAGCCTGCCCATACCGCTCTTTGGGCCGCAGCGGCGTGCTAGGCGCAAGGTGCGACAAACCGGGTCCCTCCTTTATTGATTGTTCATCGGCTTAAGGCGAGGGGAGTCGAACGCACACCGCCCCTCGCAGGCTCTTTTTGGCCCTTTTCCGTCCGTCGTCCTCGCCTTGCGGGGAGCAAGGCTTCGTCCTCCGAACGAAAAAGTTCTCAAAAATTTCTCAGCGAGGGATGCGAAGCAGTTTTCAGCGAGCGGATTTGTGTTTAGGCAAGGAAGCGCCCGCAGAGAATACTTGGCGTATTGTCAAGGGCGATGACGCCGCATGGGCGCAAATCCGCCGCCGAAAACCGGCGTCTGTTCGGCTCCCCTCGCCTTAACCCTCTCATTTTATCATAAAACCCGGCCGGGTTCAACCACTTTTTGCCCCCCGGCGGCCGGGGGAGGGGAAAAGAGACGATAGAGAATCCAAAACGGCAAAAACGCCGCCCGGCAAATGCAAAAACCCGGCGGCGTTTATTATTGTGCTAAAATCAGCCCGCAACGGAGCGGACGAACTCGCCCATGCGGCGCAGCGCTTCTTTTATGTGGTCGGCCGAATAGCAGTAAGAGGCCCGAATGAATCCCTCGCCGCCCTTGCCGAAGGCGGTGCCGGGCACCACCGCCACCCCTTTGGCGTAAAGCAGTTTTTCGCAAAATTCCTCGCTGGTCATGCCCGTTACGGCAATGGAGGGGAAGGCGTAAAAGGCCCCGGCGGGTTCGCGGCAGGTGAGACCGATTTCGTTAAACCCGGCCACAATCAGTCGGCGGCGCATATCGTACTGGTCGATCATGGCGGCCACTACCTCGTCGCAGCTGCGCAGCGCCTCCAGCGCGGCGTGCTGGGCGGTGGTGGGGGCGCACATAATGGCGTACTGGTGAATTTTGGTAAGCTGCTTCATGACCGGCGCGGGGCCGCAGGCGTAACCCAGCCGCCAGCCGGTCATGGAAAAGTTTTTAGAAAACCCGTTGATGACCACCGTGCGTTCGGCCATGCCGGGCAGGCTGGCGGGCGAAACGTGCCGCCGCCCGAAGGTGAGCTCGGAGTAAATTTCGTCTGAAATCACCAGCACGTTGGTGCCTTTTAGTACCTCGGAGAGGGCTTCTAAGTCCGCCCGCTCCATAATGCCGCCGGTGGGGTTGCAGGGGTAGGGCAAAACCAGCGCCTTGGTACGGGGAGAGAGCGCCGCTTTGAGCTGCTGCGGCGTTACCTTAAAGTCGTCTTCCGCGCGGGTTTCGATGATAACCGGCACGCCGCCGGCCAGGCGGGTGAGCGGCTCGTAGCACACAAAGCTGGGCTGGGGAATGATGACTTCATCCCCCGGGGCCACCACCGCCCGAATACACAGGTCTATGGCCTCGCTGCCCCCCACGGTAACCAGAATTTCCCGCTCGGGGTCGTAGGTTAAGTCGTACTTGCGCTGCATGTAGGCCGCCAGCTCCTGCCGCAGCGGCAAAATGCCGGCGTTGGCGGAATATTTGGTTTTTCCCTGCTCCAGCGAGCGAATACCGGCGCTGCGCACCAGCCAGGGGGTGGGAAAGTCCGGCTCGCCCACGCCGAGGGAGATGACGTCCTCCATTTGGGCGGCAATGTCAAAAAAGCGGCGAATGCCGGAGGGCGGCGTTGCCCGCACCGTGGGGGTTAACACCTTGTCGTAGTCTATCACAGCAAATAGTTCCCCCTGTCGTCCGTGTCGCTGTTGGTCAGCTCCACGTCAAACTCCTTATACCGGCGCAGCACAAAGTGGGTGGCGGTGGCGTTGACCGACTCTATGGTAGAAAGTTCTTTTGCCACAAACATGGCCACCTGCTGAAAGGTTTTGCACTTGACCATAACGCTTAAGTCATAGGCGCCGCTCATTAAATAAACGGCCTCTACCTCCGGGTAGTGCATCACCCGCTCGGCAATTTCTTCAAACCCAAGCCCCACCTTGGGGGTTACCTTGAGCTCAATCACGGCCGAAACGTAGGCCGATTCCAGTCGGTCCCAGTCTACCACCGTTTTGTAGCCGCATATCAGCCCGCTTTGCTCCATTTCGTGAATTTCCGCCGCGACCTGCTGGGGCTCCATGCCCAGCATGGTGGCAATGTCTTCCGCTCCCAGCCGCGCGTTTTGCGAAAGCAGCGATAAAATTTTCTTATTCATTGTGACTCGTCACACCCTTTCTGTTTTTTGAAAAAACAACGCCCCAAGCCGACGCTTAGGGCGAATCCAACGATCCGTGTTACCACCTAAATTCAGGCGCAAGCCGCCTGCACTCGTTCTTCCCCGCTAACGGAGGGGGGCCCGCCGAAGCCTACTAAAAACGCCGCTGCAAAAGGGGCGCCCGTTCGGTTCGGAGCTCGGGGAGGGCTGCCCGCGCGGGGCGAATAAAAGCTCGCACCAACCGCTTTCTCTCTGCCATTCGCCGCCGCGGGGGGTTCCCGTTATAGCCGTTACTCTATTTTGCTTTTGTTGGGTTACGCCGAAGTCGCGCCGGAGGCCGCCGTACCCGACGAAGCCGCACCCGATGATGCCGCCGCCGCACTGGACGAAGCCTCGGTCGGCGGGTCGCACAGCCGCCCCATTACTACTAAGCGGGCGTCGTCCGTCGCCGGGTGGCCGGTGGGGTAGGTGCAGGTAGAAAGGGTAATGATGCGGTCGTCCCCTTTTACCGCCACGCCGGTGTCGTAGAGCGAGCGGCGCTTTACTTCGTCTATAAACGACAGAAAGTCCGCTTCACTTTTATAGTCCGGTCGGCGGTAGTTAAAGGCGGCGTCGCTCGGCACCTTTAAGTTAACCACAAAAACGGCGAACACCTCGTAATAGACCGTGTTCCAAAGCGTGTGGAAGGTAATATAGGGGTGCTTTTTGCAATAGCTCTGCTTTTCGTAATAGTCCAGCCCCGCCAGCATGGTGCCGTCTATCATATGGTGGCCGTAAACGGTAATGTTTTGGCTTAACTGCTCGTAGGTCACCTTGCAGCGGTAGTCAATGTAAAGCTCGCCGTAAGAGCTGGCCTGGTGGTTAAAGTTGTACTCCAAGTAGTGGTTAATGCCGTCTGCCCCCTTGGCGTAGGGCTTGTTTTGCCCCAGCATGACCACGTGGTCGGTTTTAATGCCGTCTATGGTCAGCCAGCCGATGGTATCGGGATTTTCGGTATAATACTGATACAGGGTTTTGCCCTTATACTGCACGGTATTGTCGATCGCCGGGGGGGCGTCGCCCGCCGCCGGGGCGGCCACCGGCGGCGGGGCCGCCACCCGCCCGGAGGCGCAGCCGGTAAAGGCTACCACCAGCGCGGCCAGCAGCGCGGCCGCCCGCAGGCGGTTAGTCCTCCGGCTGGTCATCGTCGTCTTCTACCAGTTCAAATTCCAGCTTGGCGCCGCATTCGGGGCAAATGACCGGTTCGTCTTCTTCCCATTGCTCCAAATCCACCGGAATGGAAGCGCCGCACTGGGGGCAAACGGCCTCTACGCAGTCGCCGTCGCAGTCGCAGTCGCATTCGTCGGCGTCAAACTCATACACCGTTTCTTCCACGGCGCCCAAATCTTCGTCTATTTCGTCTACCTGTTCGCCCAGCGCATCCAGCCCGGTTTCTAAATCGGTCAGCGCCAGCGCCATTTCTTCCATAGCGTCCAGCATAGACTGAATCAACCGGTCTTTTTTGTCGCCTGCGTTTAGCTCCAACGCGTCGGCTACGCCCTTCATGTAAGCTACTTTTTCGCTGATGGTCATTCGTTAAAACTCCCTTCCGTTTGCGTAGGGGCGGGTGTAAAGGGCGGCCGCTCAGGCACGCTCCATATACTCGCCGGTGCGGGTATCTACCCGAATCACGTCGCCCTCGTTAATAAAAATGGGCACGCGAATTTCGGCGCCAGTTTCCAGCGTGGCGGGCTTGGTTACGTTGGTGGCGGTGTCGCCCCGCACGCCCGGTTCGGTGGCGGTAACCGTAAGCTCCACAAAGGTGGGCGGCTCTACCCCGAACACCTTGCCTTTAAACGACAAAATGCGGCAAATCATGTTTTCTTTTACAAACTTAAAATTGTCGCCCAAATCCGAAGCGTTAATGGGCACCAGCTCGTAGCTTTCCTGGTCCATAAAGTAGTAGAGGTCGCCGTCGGAATAAGAATACTCCATTTCCTTGCGCTCAATAAAGGCGGTGGGGAATTTTTCGGTGGGGTTAAAGCTGCGCTCTACCACCGCGCCGGTTATCACGTTTTTAAACTTGGTGCGCACAAAGGCCGCGCCCTTGCCCGGCTTTACGTGCTGAAATTCAATGACCTGGTACACGCCGCCGTCCATCTCAAAGGTTGCGCCGTTGCGAAAATCTCCTGCTGTAATCATGCTTGCTGTTCTCCTTCAAACGTTGTGCTTCAAAAATGGTTTATTCCGCTCTGCCCGCGCTGCCCAGCACGTGGGTCAGCTTATGAGAGACGGTTTTGCGAATTTCCTCCCGCGCTTCGCCCAAATACTGGCGCGGGTCAAAATGCTCCGGATGCTCGGCCAAATGGCGGCGCACGCCGGCGGTCATGGCCAGCCGCAGGTCAGAGTCGATGTTGATTTTGCACACCGCCATAGCGGAGGCCTTGCGCAGCATCTCTTCCGGAATGCCAATCGCATCCGGCATTTTGCCGCCGTACTGGTTGACGATGGCAATATGCTCCTGCGAAACGGAGGACGCGCCGTGCAGCACAATGGGGAAGCCGGGCAGCCGATGGGAAACCTCCTCTAAAATATCAAACCGCAGCTGGGGTTTTTGGCCGGGTTTAAACTTGTAGGCGCCATGGCTGGTGCCTATGGCAATGGCGAGCGAATCGACCCCCGTGCGAGAGACGAAGTCCTGCACCTGGGCGGGGTTGGTGTAAGAGGCGTCTTCTGCCGAAACGTTTACTTCATCCTCTACCCCGGCCAGCTGGCCCAGCTCGCCCTCTACCGTTACGCCGCGGGGGTGGGCATACTCTACCACCCGCTTTGTGACCGCCACGTTTTCTTCATAGGGCAGCGAGCTGCCGTCTATCATGACCGAAGTAAAGCCGCCGTCTATACACGACTTGCAGGTTTCAAAGTCCGGCCCGTGGTCTAAATGCAGGGCAATGGGCAGGCCAGTTTCACGCTCCGCCGCCTGCACCAGCGAGAGCAGGTAGTCATGCCGCGCATATTTGCGGGCGCTGGCCGAAACCTGCAAAATTACCGGCGCACGGTTTTCTTTGCAGGCGTCAATAATCCCCTGCACAATCTCCATATTGTTGACGTTGAACGCCCCGATGGCATAGCCGCCCGCATAGGCTTTTTGAAACATCTCTTTTGTATTCACCAGTGGCATTTTGTTTTCCCTCCTATTTGGTATCGGGGTTGCCCCTCACGGCTCTATTATACCGTAATCCGGCGGTGGGCGCAACCCCCATTTTCCGCTTTTTTAGGCCAAAGAGGGCATTTTTCAGCCCTGCGACGGGTGATAAAGGGCGTAAAGCTCCGCCGCGGCCTGCTCCAGCCGCTCGCGCAGCCGCTCGGGAAAGCGCGCCTCTACCCCCGGGCCAAAGGCCAGCAGCTCCCGCACCAGCCCTTCGCTTACGGCCACGGTGGGCCGCAGGGCAAACCGGCCGTCGGGTAAGGGCGTTACCGGCACCTCGGCGCCAAAGCGGTCGAGCATAGCTTCCAGCAGCTCGTTTTGGCACACCAGCTCTACCGTCATGGGTTTGCCGGCAAAGGCGCCGGCCAGCTTTTTGGCGTAGTCGGCTACGTCAAAGCTGCCGCGGTAGGGCGACACCTCCTCAAAGGGGCGGCAAACCTCCCCCGTTTGGCGCACCCCCCGCATACGGTCGGCCCGCAGGTGAAGCAAATCGTCGTATTTTTCGTAATTGCCAATTAAATAATAGCGGTCGTCGTACCACAGCAGGGCGTAGGGGCTTACGGTAAGGGTGCGGGCGGTTTGCACCACCCCTTTTTGGGGGTCTAACCGGCGGCGAACATACGAAAAGGTGATTTTGCGGCGGGCGGCCACGGCGCGGTGCAGGGCGTCGATGGTATAGAAAATCTCTTCGTTTTGCTGTTTGCCCCGCCGGTCAATGTAAATTTGCCGCCGCAGCGCTTCCGCCTGCCGCTCGCTCAGCAGCCCCAGCAGCCGGTCGGTCAATTGCAGGCTTTTGCGGCGGGTTAAAAACTCCGCCGAAAGCACGGCGTCTACCAGCAGCCGCACCTCTGCCAGCTCAAAGGCCCGCTCGCCCCAAAAGTAGCCGGGGGTTGGGGTGCGGGTATACACCACGTCGTACCCCGCCGCCCGCAGGGCCTCTATGTCGCGATACACCGCCTTGCGCTCGGAAGGGAGGCCCCGCCGCTCTAACGCGGCGAGCAAGGCCGCCGCCCCCATGGGGTGTTCTTCATCCGTCTTACGCTCCAGAAGCTCTTTTACCGCCAGCAGTCGTTCCCGGGCGCGCCCCCGGTCGGCGGCGCTCACAGCGCCGCCTCCAGCGCACGGCAAACCTGCGCTGACATTTCTTCGGTTAAGTAGGGGTGCATGGGCAGCGAGAGCACGCGGCGGCAAAGGTCTTCCGTCACCGGGCAACAGACCCCCTCGCCATAGCGGGCAAGGGCGGTTTGGCGGTGAAGCGGCCGGGGGTAGTAGACCATGGCGGGCACCCCCTGCTCCCGCAGCGCCGCTATTACCGCCGCGCGGTCGGCCCCTTCTGGCAGACAAACGGTGTACTGGGCGTAGGCCGAGCGGGCGGCGGGCAGCAGCGCGGGGGTCTGCACCAGCCCGGCAAGCCGGCGGCTGTACCACGCCGCCGCCTGCTCGCGGGCGGCCAGCTCGTCTTCCAAAATATCCAGCTTGCAGTGCAGCACCGCCGCTTGCAGGGCGTCTAACCGGGCGTTGCGGCCTATCAGCACGTTGTCGTATTTATCCCCCGGGTTGCTGCCGTGCACCCGCAGGGAGCAAAGGGTATGGTAAAGCGCCGCATCATCGGTAAAAACTGCGCCACCGTCGCCGTAACAGCCCAGCGGCTTGGCGGGGAAAAAAGAGGTGGCCGAAAGTTCGCCAAACGAGCAGGCCCGCCGCCCGGCCAGCGCACCGCCAAAGCCCTGCGCGCCGTCTTCTACCACAAAGAGGCCCAGCCGTTTACAAAGCGGCAGCAACGCGTCATAATCCGCCGGTTGGCCGAATAAATCGACCGGTATCATCCCCCGCACCGGAATGCCCGCCGCCCGGGCGGCCAAAACCGCCCGCTCGGCAGAGGCGGGGTCAAGGTTCATGGTATCGGGGCGCACGTCGGCAAACACCGGCACGCCCCCCACGGCGCACACCGCCTCTGCCGTGGCAAAAAAGGTAAAGTCTGGCACTACAACCCCTTCGCCCGGCCGCAGCCCCAGCGCCAGCAGCGCCAGTATGAGCGCGTCGGTACCGTTGGAGCAGCAAACGGCGTACCGCCGCCCCACAAAGGCAGCCAGTCGTTCTTCCAGTGACGATACCTCCGGCCCCAAAATGTACCGGCCGCCCTCTAACACCCCGCAAAGGCGGCGGTGGAGCGGTTCGCGAATGCGCCGGTACTGGGCGCCGAGGTCAATGAATTCCACGGCCAAGCCCCCTTTCTTACTTGTGAAACACGCAAAGCAGCGTTTGCCCCATCAGCCGCAGGTCGTTCCACAGGCTGAAGCGGCGCAGATAGTCTAAATTCAGCGCCATTTTGTCCGGCAAAATGGTCTCTATATAATAGCGCTCGGGGTCTTCTTTGCCCGCCAACAGCGCGTTCTCGTGCCGGTAGGCAATGCTGGCAACGCCGGAGGATGCCGGCGGCAGCAGCAGGGTGGCCAGCATTTCGTCTGTATAAAGCGCCACGTAGCGGGGTACCTCCGGCCGGGCGCCGATGATGCTCATGTCGCCTTTCAGCACGTTGATCATCTGGGGAAATTCGTCAATGCGGGTGGCCCGCAAAAACCGGCCGAAGGGGGTAATGCGGGGGTCGCGCTCGCCCACCGTAACGGCGGCGCCGGTTTGGTCGGCGTTCACCTGCATGGTGCGGAATTTGTAAATTAAAAAGGGCTTGCCGTACAGCCCCACCCGGGTTTGGCAGTAAAAAAGCGGCCCGGGCGAAGTAAGCGCCACCCCCAGCGCGGCCAGCAGCATAGCGGGCGAAGTGACCGCCAGCACCAGCAGAGCGACCACAATATCCGCCCCCCGCTTGACGGCCAGCGAAAAGCGTTTTTTGTTTAAATACTCAAAATAAGGCCGCACGGCCTCATTTTGCAAATCGCGCGGCAAGCTCTCGAACTGCCTCACATACATACGAAACCTCCTCGTCGGTCATAGACGGGTAAAGCGGCAGCGACAGAATTTGCCGGTACAGCCGCTCGGTATGGGGGTAGTCGCCCCGGCGGGTGCCGAAACGGGTGCGGTAATAGGGGTGGTGGTGCACCGGAATATAGTGCACGCTGGTACCGATGCGGTAGTGCTCGTTTAATTCCGCTATCACCCGGTCGCGCCCGGCGGTAAGGCCGTTTGGGCGGATTTTAAGCATGTACAAATGCCAGGCGTTGCGCCCGAAGGGGGCGTCCGGCAGCACGTCTACCCCGGGTAAGGTCGCAAAGGCCGCGTTATAGGCCGCCGCAATATCCGCCCGGCGGCGCTGCATATCCTCTAACCGGGCGAGCTGCGCCAAGCCCAGCGCAGCCGCCGGGTCGGTCATGTTCAACTTATACCCCGGGGCCTCTACGTTGTACCGCCAGCTGCCGGCGGCAGAAAAGCGGCTCCATGCGTGGCGGCTCATGCCGTGTAAGGACAACGTTTGGGCGCGGGCATACAGCTCGTCGTCGTTGGTGGTGAGCATTCCTCCCTCGCCGGTAGAGAGGTTTTTGGTGGCGTAAAAGCTGAAGGCGGTCAGGTTGTCGCCGCTGCCCACCGGCTTGCCGTTCTCATAAGTGGTATACACCGCGTGGGCGGCGTCTTCTACCACAAACAGGCCGTGGCGGGCGGCGATACGGTTCAGTTCTTCCATATTACACGCCCGCCCGGCGTAATGCACCGGCACAATGCCCCGGGTGCGGGGGGTAATGGCCCGCTCTACCGCCGCCGGGTCCAGCAGGCCGGTTGCTTCGTCTACGTCTGCAAATACCGGGGTAGCCCCGCAGTGCACAATCACGTTGGCGGTGGCGCAAAAGGTCATGGGGGTGGTAATCACTTCGTCGCCCGGCTGCACCTTATGCAGCAGCAGCGCCAAAAACAGCCCGGCGGTGCAGGAATTCAGCGCCAGCGCGTGCCGCACCCCTACGCTGCTTGCAAAAGCCTGTTCAAACTCGCCCACCAGCGGCCCGCGCGACCACCAGCCGGAGTCCAATGCCGCCGTTACCCCCGCTGCTTCTGCCTCCCCGTAAAAGGGGCGGCTGTAGGGCAAAAAGCTTTCTCGTATTTTCACGCCTTGTTCTCTCCTTTTTTGGCCTCCACCGCCTGTTGCAGTACCTCGGCCATTTGCGCGGCCAGCAGGCGGTAGTCGTGGTGGCGGCGCACGTACTCTGCCCCCGCCCGGCCCATGGCCGCCCGTTGCTGCTCGCCCATGGCCGCAAGGGTGCGAATGCCAGCGGCCAGCGCCCCCGCGTCTTCCGGCGGCAGCATAAGCGCACAGCCCGAAAGCTCCAGCGGGCTATCCGGCGAGCGCACGCCGCAAAGCACAGGCTTTACAGCCAGCATATAGTCAAACATTTTGTTCATGCCCACGCCGTAGCGGTAAAGGGGGCTGTCTTTCGCCCCCAAATACAGGGCGTCTGCCGCCTGTAAGAGCGACGGCACCTGCGCCTTGGGCAGGGCGTCAAAGAAGAAAAGATTAGAAAGGCCTTTTCCCTTTTGCCGCAGCCGCTCTTTTTGGTCGCCCCGCCCCACCAGCACCAGCGAGCATTCCGGCGGCAGTAAGGCCGCCGCCTCTACCAAACAGTCCAGCGCGTTGGAGCGGGCGTGCCCCCCGGCGTAGACCACCACAAAGCGCCCCTCCGCCTTTTGGCGGGCAAAAAAGTCGGCCAGCGCCCCCGGCAGGGGTTCGGCGGGCGGGGGCGGCAGCACCACGCCGTTGGGAATATAGTGCACCGGAATATGGGCAAACCCCCGCTCGCGCACGTGGCGTTCTGCCCCCGGCAGTAGGGTAATTACGCCGTCGTCTTCGCGGTAGCAGGTATCCTCCGCTTTTTGCACATAGCGAATGACGGGGTTTTTGGCCGAAATTCGGGGGGCCATGGCAAGAAGAGAAAGCGGCCACAAATCGTGAATCTCATAAAAAACCGGCGCGCCGCAGCAGGCGGCGATTGCCTGCGCGGCGGTCACGTCCATAGGGTAGGTAGAGGAATGCACAATCACGTCCGGCGCATAGCGGGCGCAAAGCGCCTCGGCGTGTTTTGCCACCTTGCGCACAAAGCCCAGCATGTTGGCCACCCGAAAGAGGTCGTTGCGGCGGTAAGGGCGGGTTTTTACCCACACGTAGCGCACGCCGCTGTCTGTCTCTTCGGCAAAATCGTCTTTTACCGCCGGGTTTTCCCGCCGCAGGTGAGAGTAATCCGCCGCTACAATGGTCACCGCATGACCGGCTTTTGCCCACTCGCGGGCCAGGTAAAAGGGGCGAAACTCCATGCCATACCGGTCAGAACCGGCGTAATGCTCTACATACAAAATATTCATCCGAACCGCCCCTGAAAGTCCAGCGTGGAAGCGTTTTCCAGCGGCAGCGCCACCGGGCGGCCCTCCGCCGCCGAGCGGTAAACGGCCAGCACGGTTTCCAGCGCCCGGCGGCCCGCCCGCCCGTCTACATAAGCCGGGCGGCGGGCGGCAATGGCCTCTGCCACGTCTGCATAAAGCGGCGCATGGCCAAAGCCGTAAATATTGGGGGGATTCTCCGCAAAACGCGCCTTTACCTCTTCCGGGTCGTCCGCCCCGTCGGCAAAGCGCCATTCTTCTATGCGATTGACCGACCGCCCCCCGGCCTTGACCGTGCCGGTGCGGCCAAACAAATAGAGCGTTTCTTCCAAATTTTCGGGGTAAAGGTTGGTGGTGCCCTCTATCAGCCCGTACCGGCCGCCGGCAAAGCGCAGCACCGCCAGCCCCAAATCCTCCGCCTCTATGTACGGGTGGGTTTGCCGGTCGGTGTAGGCGAACACTTCCGTCAAGTCGTCGCCCAGCATCCACCGCAGCAGGTCGATGTTATGAATGCACTGG
>CANQGN010000021.1 GCA_947623215.1 uncultured Clostridia bacterium | reverse complement strand
CGCTATTCCGTTGTATATTCCTATCAAGATGAAAACGGACTGAAACGGCAAAAGTGGGAAACCTTTGCCACCAATGCAGAAGCGAAAAAGCGCAAGGCACAGGTGGAACTACAACAGGAAACAGGAACTCTGATTATCCCTGAAGCGAAAACCGTAAAAGAGTTGCTGGAAGACTACACATCTATTTACGGTGTAAACACATGGGCGATGTCAACCTACGAGGCAAGACGCAGCCTGATTTTCAATTACATCAATCCCATCATTGGGGATATGAAGCTCTCCGATTTGAATACCCGTGTCATGGAAAAGTATTATCAAAATCTTCTCACCGTCAAATCTAAGGTCGTAAACAACCGCAAACCGACCAATGAATATTTGTCGTGCCATGTTGTACGAGAGATTCATAAATTATTGCGTTGTGCGTTCAATCAGGCGGTAAAATGGGAACTGATGGCTAAAAACCCGTGTATCAATGCAACGCTCCCCCAAGAAGAACATAAGACCCGTGATATATGGGACGCACCAACTCTATTTAAGGCATTAGAGCTTTGCGATGATAATATTCTGAAACTGGCAATCAATCTTGCTTTCTCCTGCTCTCTGCGTATGGGAGAGATGCTCGGACTGACATGGGATTGTGTTGATATTTCAGATACGAGCATTGCAAATGGAGCAGCTTTTGTTTTCGTCAATAAGGAGCTTCAGCGTGTAAACCGTGAAGTGCTTGAAACACTCAATGAGAAAGGCATTATGTTCAAATTTCCGGCTTGTATGTCAAGAACATCAACAGCGTTAGTTCTGAAGGAGCCAAAAACACAGACAAGCACAAGAAAAGTCTTCTTACCGAAGACGGTAGCGGAAATGCTAAAGACTCGCTATCAAGAGATTCAAGAATATAAAGAGTTGTTCGGCGATGAGTTCTATGACTATAACCTTGTGTTCTGCAATGCAAATGGCAGACCGATAGAAAGTCAGATTATTACCCGATCCTTGCAAAAACTGATTCGAGATAATCAGCTTCCGCCCGTAGTTTTTCATAGTCTCAGGCATTCCAGTATCACCTACAAGTTAAAGCTCAACGGTGGCGATATTAAATCGGTACAGGGTGATTCAGGACACGCTCAGGTCAAAATGGTTACAGATGTCTATTCTCACATCTTGGATGAAGACAGACGGCTCAATGCACAGAGGTTTGAGGAAACCTTTTACCAACAGAAAAAACCGTCAGAAGCCAGTGAAGCGGGCATTGAACCCATGAAAGAGCAACAAGGAATAACAGAAGAAGCGATGTTGAACTATATGATTCAAAACCCGGACTTCCTGCAAAAGTTCAAGATTCTGCTCGGCGTAGGAAGCTGAAAATAAGGTCAGCGGCAAGATCAATGATGGGTCTTGCCGCTTCTTCATATTATTTGTGTTGCTTTTTCTCTATAAAACGATTATACTATTATCAAGGCAATCAGACGGTACTCGACGTCAGACCGAGAGATTATCCATCATTTTTCGCTCATCTGTAGGCATTTAACCATTTCCCCGAAATCAGGCTCCGTGCTAATTCCCGTCTAATCGGGACGCCAAAAACGATATAAAATCAGTGGTAACTCCGTAATACAGCCTAACACGCAAGTCGTGAAAAAGCCTTGAAAATACGGGACTTTTGGGGATGAGAAGTAACTCGATGCCGCCGTTCCGAGGTCACTCCTAAGCGAAAGGCCGCGCGTTCGAATCGCGCCGGGCGTGCCAAAATAATGCTGCACACCTATTTAATGGCGCTGCAGCGTTCACTTTTCAGGAGGAACTTTCATGGATAAAAACGAACTGCTCAATTATATCACCGAACGGTATCTAACCTCCTACGATTTCAACGGTATCGCAATTTATAATATGCCTTCTTTTGACATCGAGGATTTAGTTTCGCTAATTCGCGAAAATCTCGTATTTGTAATATCTGACCAAGATAATATCAACATCCATATCAATTGCTATAATTGCTATTCCGACAAAGAATCTCAGATCGCTTTTGTTCGCAGCAAAAACTGCTTTGCGATTTATCCATCAACAACACACCTTGCCACTTTGGATATTCGCGAAGAAAAGCCCTTTACTGCGATGATTGCGCGCGGGGCGGAGCAATATCGTGTTATGTACTTTGCAGTCGACGCTCTTGAACTATATGTTAACAATCCACAGTATATCATCTGGGACTGTGGCTATCGTGGCAATATTTGTGTATGTGACAACGCATCCGAGGACGTTCTACACTCGGAGTTTATAAAGGATTTTGGCGTTGCTTATCCGCGCACCGGCCCTACAGACCGAGATCGGGCAATCGGTGTATTTTTGCGTGATTTGTCCAAACTGAACTATGAGTCTCAATGCAAATGGCGTGCATTTCTGTTACCTGATCAGTCTGAGTTCATCGTTAATTCCGGATTTGTTCAAAATCTTATGATAGGCGAATGGGTAAAAAAGTACTGGATATTCGACGCACTACTCGATGAGATTCAATTAATTAATTTGATGTGCCAAAACATAGGACTGCCTCCGCTGTTTTGTAACGAGTATTCAAGAGAAGGTAATGAACTGATCGGTTATCGCACACTTTTAATTCCGTCCTTACGTAATTATTATGAATTTGTCAGTGCAGTCGAAAAAATAGTAATAAACAACTTAAACTATAAATCATTTCAGCAAAATGCTTTACATATAAAACCCATTGACCGCAAAAAGAGTGATGGGACGTTAAAAGGCAGCATTGAAATGTTGGAAGAATGGTTTTCTATTAATTATTTTGCTTCCAATCCCAAAGGAAACGAAGTCTTCAAGAAGCATATTTCCGGAACGCTTAGAAGCATCAGAAAAATTCGTCAGGTTCCTGCACATGAATTATATGCAAATAAGCATGACAAGGTGCTATACCGTAAGCAAAATGAGCTTATCGAGGAAGTATATCTTGCTATACGGAATATCAGAATGATGTTTAGCCAGCACCCGCTGGCAGCATTTGTACCTATTCCTAAACATCTGCAGGATGTAAAGAATATTGTGCTATATTTTAAGATTGTGTTTTGCGTTAACAAAATAATTAGGGTGATGACCGTTACGGTCATCACCCTTTGTGTTGCAGCCTAAAATCCCCGGTTCTACCGGGGGGGAGCGATAAAGCGCTTTAGTAAAAATAAAACGGGTGAGCTTTATGCGAGCCCAAAGCATTGAAAACAATTAAACCTCCGAGTACAATGGTAAAGGTTTGGCGACCGCATTACCAAAGAACAAGGAGGTATAATCAGTGAAAAAAGGAAACAGAAATGAAATCAAAAGCACCGCGCATTCCAAATACCGATGCCAGTACCACGTCGTTTTCGCCCCGAAGTACAGAAGAAAAGAAATATATGGGAAATTGCGAAAAGATATCGGTGAGATACTTCGAAAAGTGTGCGAACAAAAAGGAGCGGAGATTATCGAAGCAGAAGCCTGCCCGGATCACATCCGCATGCTCGTCAGCATTCCGCCGTGCATCAGGATAGCACAGTCCTTGGGATATTGCAAGGGAAAAAGCAGCTTGATGATCTTCGACCGGCACGCCCGCACGTGAGCGACTGTCTGCAATGGTAATGCGGCGTCAAACTTTCGACGCCCCTTTTATGAACTGTGCAAGTCACTAGTAACCCGGTGGTATTGACTTTGGTGAAGACGGCAAGAAGGGAACATCCTCGCCGGGGGCAACAAGGGGGCTTATCCCGCTTCTTCGCCGGTTAGTTCTTTCTCTTTGTCTTTGTCTTTTTCTTTTTCCTTAGCCTCTTTGGCCTCTTTTTTAGACTCGCTCTCGGCCGGTAAGGGCAAAATTTCTACCCGCACCTTTTCTATGCGGCGTTCTTCTACCGAAAGCACGGTAAACAGGGTGTGGTTGACCTCTACCGTGGGGTGGTCCTCGCCGGTGGGAATATACCCCAGCCGGGCCAAAATCATGCCGCCTACGGTGTCGTAGTCGCCCTCCGGCAGCGAGCGGCCGAGCTTTTCGGCTACCTCTTCTATGTCGGTGGTGCCGTCTACCGTAAAAATGGTGTCGGAAAGCTGCTCAAATTCCTCGTCTTCCTGGTCATATTCGTCCTGAATATTCCCCACAATGCTTTCGAGCAGGTCTTCCATGGTTACCAGCCCCGCCGTGCCGCCGTATTCGTCTACCACAATGGCCATTTGCAAATGCCGGGCGGTCATCTCCTGGAACAAATCGCCGCATTTTTTCGACTCCGGCACGCAGAACACGCTGCGCATTTTATCCCGCGCGGTCATATCCGCCGGAAAATTGCGCCCCAAAAAGGGCAGCAGGTCTTTTACGTGAATCAGCCCTACAATATTGTCTAAATCGTCTTCATACACCGGAATGCGCGAAACGCCCTCGGCCAGCGCCATTTTGGCCACGGCCTCCAGCGGGTCGGTTACCTCGGCGGCCAGCATGTCGGTGCGGTGGGTCATAATGTCTTCGGCGGTTTTGTCGTCAAATTCAAAAATGTTGTTAATCATTTCTTTTTGACTTTCTTCTATTACGCCGTTTTCTTCGCCCACGTCTACCATCATGCGAATTTCTTCTTCGGTTACATTGTCCGGCTCGGCGTTGGGGTCAATGCGCAGCAGCCGCAGCACCAGATTGGTAGAAAACGAGAGCACCGCCACAAAGGGGCGCATACACGCCCGCACAAACAGCAGCACGCCCACCACGCCAAACGACACCCGCTCGGGGTTTTGCAGCGCCAAGCGCTTGGGCACCAGCTCCCCAAAGACCAGCGAAAAGTAAGAAATGATAAGGGTAATAACCACTACCGAAACCGTTTCTACCAGCGCGGGGTTTTGCTCGCCAAAGCGGCCGAGCAGCCCGCGCAAAAAGCCGCCGAACCGGTCTACAAACGCCTGCGAGGCAGAGGCAGAGGCCAAAAAGCCCGCCAGCGTAACGCCGATTTGAATGGTAGAAAGAAAAGATGAGGAACTGTCGGTCAGCTTTAAAATGCGCTGCGCCTTTTTGTGGCCGCCTTCCGCCATTTTTTTCACCTTGTTGTCGTTGAGCGACACAATGGCGATTTCGCTGAGAGCGAAAAAGGCGTTCAGCAAAATTAAAACGAATAAGAGCAGCAACTGCACCGCCAAATTGGCAGGGTCGGGGTCGCCGTCCATGGAATCAGCCTCCCAAAAATATTGTATTTTTTTAACTATAGCCTATTCGGCCGCAAATGTCAACGGTTTTTCGCGCTTTCTTACTGATTTCCCGCGTTTTCCGTCTTTCCCAGTAACGCCGCCAAAAAAGAGGCGGCGTCGCCGGTGGCAAAAACCGGGCGATCTATTTTGCGCGAGAGCTCTTGCAGCGACAGGTCGTCTAAAAACAAGTCGCCCTCGTGCCGCAGCGCGGCGGCCGGTACCAGCACCGCCTCCCCCGGCGGGGGGTCGGTAAGGGCGGCAGCAAGGTCGCGCCCCGTAAGCAGACCAGATACGGTAATGTTTGGCCCAAAAAAGCGATTTTCTACCGCCCGCACCTCTACCTTTAAGCCGGGGTAGCGCGCCGTCGCCCGCGCGGCGCACTGCCGCAGCAGCGGCGCGGCCGCAACGCCGGTGGCCACCGTCACCCGGCGGGGGGAAGGCAGGGCGGTCGTCGGAGTGCTCTCCAATGCGGCGTCAAATTCTTCGTTAAAGAGCGCCCACATGCCCACGCCGTTTTCCAGCTGGGGGTAGTCTTCGTAAAAATCCCCGGCGGGCAGCGGCCGCCCGGCGGTCAGGTAAAATTCGTCTGCCGGGTAGCACAGCCGGGTGCCGTGGCGCTGCAACAAGCGGCTGCCAAAGGCCTCTATTTCATCTATTACCGCCGCCGCCTGCGCGGGGGCATAGGGGGCAAGCTCGGTTAGCCCCTGCCGGTAGCGGGTTAGGCCCACCGGCACCGCCGCTATGCTTTGCACCGCCGGGTAGAGCGCCGTCAAATCTTTCAGGGTGCGGGTAAGCTCCGGCCCGTCGTTTACCCCCGGCAGCAGCACCAGCTGGCAGTTCATGCGCACCCCCGCCGCCGCAAACCGGGGCAAATAGTCCAGCACCTCGCCCGCCCGGCGGTTGCGCATCATGCGGCAGCGCAGCGCGGGGTTGGTGGTGTGCACCGAAAGATTCATGGGGCTGATGTGCATGTCGCAAATGCGCTGCACCTCGCGCTCGCTCAAGTTGGTCATGGTAATGTAATTGCCAAATAAAAAAGAAAGCCGCGCGTCGTCGTCTTTAAAATACAGGCTTTCGCGCAGCCCGGGGGGCAGCTGGTCAATAAAACAAAAAATACAGCCGTTGCGGCAGCCGCGCTGTTTGTCCATTAAATAGGTTTCAAACGCCATGCCGGGGTCTTCGTATTCCTCTTTTTCCAGCGTAAGGCAAAGCGGCCGCTCCCCCCGCAGCAATTCCACCGTGAGGCGGGGCTCCAGCATATAAAAGCGGTAGTCCAGCACGTCTGCTACCTCGTGCCCGCCCAGCGAAACCAGCCGGTCGCCGGGGCGCACCCCCGCCTTGTAGGCCGGGGAGTTTTCTTCTACGCCGGTAATCAACACCGCCACGGGTTACGCTCTCTCCTTTCTGCCGCAACGACAATTCGGGCGTGTACGAAGCCATACACACCCGAACTCACCCGTATGCAAACAATCAGTCAGCCGTTTTTACTACCTCGCGGCCCTTGTATTGGCCGCAGGAAAGGCACACTCTGTGCGGCCGCTTATACGCGCCGCAGTTGGGGCACTTCGTCAGCGTGGGAGGGGTCAGCTTCCACACGTTGGAACGCCGCTTGTTCTTTCGGGTTTTAGAAATTCTTCTTGCCGGTACTGCCATGTCAGCACCTCCTTAATCCGGTTATCGGGTTCACCCGGGGCTTGCGACCGAAATTCATTCGTCCTCCAGCAAACGGGCAAGGGCGGCAAAGCGGGAATCGCCCGTCTTTTGCACGCAGTTGCAGGTTTGCTCGTTGCGGTTGCAGCCGCAAACGGGACAAAGGCCCTTGCAGTCTTCTTTACACACAAAGCGCAAAGGCACCCATAAAATCAAATCGTCCCGCAGCAGCGCCTCTTCGTCCAGCTGCCAGTCGGGCGCCAGGGCAAAATCGTCGTTTTCCTCTTCTGCCTCGGCTACCACCGTATGGCAAAAGGGAAGGGTAAAATTCTTTTCTACCACGCAGCCGCACAGGTCGCAGGGCGCCGTAAAGGTAAAAGACGCCATCGCCGTAAGGCTGACCACGCCGCCGACAGCCGCAACCCGGCCGGTTACCTTAACCGGCTGGCGAAAGGGCCGGTTACCCGAAAAATCCAAATCGGATAAATCGAGCGAGCAGGCAAACGAAACGTCGCCCGCACCGGCAGAAACCGGGGTAAGATTCAGCATCGGGCAGCCCCCCGCCTGATAGAAAAGTGCAAGGTATATTATATCGAGGGGCGGGCGGTTTGTCAAGCAAAAATTTTACCCGGCAAAAAACCGCCGCAAAAACGGCCAAAAACCCGTTGCGCTATACCAATTCTTCGCGCAGTTGGCGCAGCAGCGCCCGCTCGCGGCGCGAAACCTGCACCTGCGACAGCCCCAGCGCCGCCGCCGTTTGGGTTTGGGTTTTGCCGCCGTAGTAGCGCAGCGCCAGCAGCTGCCGGTCGGCCGGGGGCAGGGCGGCGATGGTTTGGCGCAGCGACTGCCGGTCGCACAGCGACTCCTCGCACCCGGCTACCGGCACCTCCAGCTGGCCCTCCTCTTCCCCCGCAGTAAGCGAGAGCACCGGCCGGGCTGACAGCAGCGCCTCGGTTACCCGCTCGGCGGGCAGCTGCAGCGACTCCGCCAGCTCCGTTACCGTGGGCTCCCGCCCCAGCGTGCGGGAAAGTACGGCCGACTGCCGCGCCGCTGCGGCGGCCGTCTCACGCAGCGAGCGGCTGACCCGCAGGCTGCCGCCGTCGCGAAACAGCCGCCGAATCTCCCCCAAAATGACCGGCACCGCGTAGGTAGAAAAGCGCAGCCCCCGGGTGGGGTCAAATCCCCGCGCGGCCTTTACCAGCCCCAGGCAGCCCGCGCCGTACAGGTCGTCGTATTCAATTCCCCTGCCGGTCATTTTGTGGCAGCAGGCATGTACCAACCCCAAATTTTGCTCCACCAAATCGCTTTGCGCGGCGGTCATCATCGCTTTTGCAGGGTTTTTTCCAGCGTTACGGTGGTGCCCCGCCCGGGGGCGGAGCGCACCCGTACCCGGTCGGTAAAGCTTTGCATCACCGCAAAGCCCAGCCCCGCCCGCTCTTCGCCGCCGGTGGTAAAAAGCGGCTGCATGGCCTGCCGCACGTTGGCAATGCCGCAGCCCCGGTCGCGCACGCGAATGCGCACCCGCCGGTCTTCATAAAGCGAAACGGTAATGGTAACGGGGCCTATTTCGTCCCGGTAGGCGTGCACAATGCAGTTGGTTACCGCCTCTGAAACGGCGGTTTTAATGTCGCCCAGCTCCTCTACCGTGGGGTCCAGCTGGGCCACAAAGGCGGCGGCCGCCACCCGGGCGTAGCTTTCGTTGCACGAACGGGAAAGCAGGGTGATTTTCGTTTCGTTTACGGGGGAGTTCATACGTCGCTCTCGCTCCTTTTGCGTTGGCCTTTTTCCAGCACGGCCAGGCGGTCCAGCCCGGCCACGCGCATTACCTTATAAATCTGCGGCGAGGTGTTCACCACCTGCAATTCGCCCTCGTTTCGGCGAATTTGGCGGTATCGCCCCATAACCAGCCCGATTCCCGAGCTGTCCATAAAGGTCACGTCGCGAAAATCCAAAATGAGCAGCCGGGCGCCGCCGTTCAGCTCGGCGTCAATGGCCTCCCGCATTTCGGCGGCGGCGTGGTGGTCGATTTCTCCCTCCAAATAAGCGGTGACGGTTTCTCCGTCCGACTGTATGCGAATGGACATAGCGGGCAGCATTCCTTTCCGGTCAATCGTCAACGGACAGGCCGTTGCGCCCTATTACCATACCCCTTTTGCCCGGCGAAGCCGCAAGAAAGCCGCCGGCGAATGCTGCCGGGTTGTGCCGAAGGGGGGCGAACCAGGCAAAAAAGCGGCCCGAAACCCCTTGACTTTTGCACCAAAAAACCGTATAGTTAAGATGAGAAAGTACGAACCTGTGGCAGCGTTCGTTTTTCCCCCGTTTTCCCCGCCTGCCCCTGTCGGCGGGCGGTCGTTTTAAAGGCTCAATCGTTTGATTAAAGAAAGGGATGCATAAATGGCCGACCTCATTGTATCGCTGCAAGACGTTACGGTTGCGTTTGACGGAGAAATCGTGCTCGACCGCGTCAGTTTAGACATTCAAAACGGAGAATTCATTACCCTGCTGGGCCCCTCCGGCTGCGGCAAAACCACTACGCTGCGCATTCTCGGCGGCTTTGTGGAACCGCAAGCGGGCACCGTTACCTTTGACGGCCGAAGTATGAAAGGGGTGCCGCCCCACAAGCGACAGGTTTCTACCATTTTTCAGCGATACGCCCTTTTTCCCCATTTAAACGTATACGACAACATTGCCTTTGGCCTGCGGGTGCGCAAAACCCCCGAGGCGGAGCTGTGCGAGCGGGTGGAGCAGGTGCTGAACATGGTCAACCTGCGCGGGTTTGAAAAGCGCCGCATTCAGGCGCTCTCCGGCGGGCAGCAGCAGCGGGTGGCCATTGCCCGCGCGCTGGTAACCCGCCCCAAAATGCTGCTGCTGGACGAACCGCTGGCCGCGCTGGACTTAAAGCTGCGCAAAGACATGCAGGTAGAGCTGAAAAACATTCAAAAAAGCCTGGGCATTACCTTTGTGTTCGTTACCCACGACCAGGAAGAGGCGCTTTCCATGTCTGACCGGGTGGTGGTGATGAACGACGGCCGCATTCAGCAAATCGGCACGCCGCAGGACGTATACAACGAACCCCAAAACGCCTTTGTGGCGGACTTTATTGGCGAGAGCAACATTATAGACGGCGTAATGCTGCGCGACGGCCTTTGCCGCTTTGCCGGGCGCGACTTCGAGTGCGTAGACGGCGGCTTTGACCGGGAGCAGCCGGTAGACGTGGTCATTCGCCCCGAAGACGTAAAGGTGGGGGCGCCGGAAGCGGGAATGCTCTCTGGCCTTGTTACCGGCTCTACCTTTAAGGGCGTGCATTACGAAGTGATTGTAGACGTAAACGGCTTTAAATGGATGGTGCAAACCACCGCCTGCATTACGGTGGGCGAGCACATTGGCTTAACCGTTGGGCCGGAGGATATTCACGTGATGCGCAAGTCGGAATATTCCGGCCTGTTTGGCGATTACAGCACCTTCAGCGACGAAATGGACCGCCTTAGCGACCCCGCCTTTTCGGCGGAGGAAGCAGCGGCGGCGAAAGGAGGCGACGGGGACGATGACTAACCCCCGCGCCCTGCGGCAAAAGCTGGTTGCCGCGCCTTACCTTGTGTGGGCGGCGGTGTTTATTGTGGTGCCGCTGGCCATGGTGGCCTACTACGCCTTTACCGACCCGGCCGGCAACTTTACCCTCTCGAATTTTCACGAAATCGCCGGCTTTTCGCACACCTTTATTCTCTCTATCTGGCTGGGGCTGCTCTCTACCATTATTTGCCTGCTCATCTCTTACCCGCTGGCCTATTTGATTACCCGCTGCTCCCCCAAAACCCAGCGGCTGCTCATGGTGCTGGTCATGCTGCCCATGTGGATTAACCTGCTGCTGCGCACCTACGCTTTAATGAAGCTGCTCGAAGATACCGGTTTTATTAACGAGCTGCTCTCGCTGCTGCACCTGCCGCCGGTGCACTTGATTAACACCGAGGGGGCGGTGGTGGCCGGTATGGTGTACAATTTTATCCCTTACATGATATTGCCCATTTACAACGTAATGACCCGCATAGAAACCCCCGTGCTGGAGGCCTCGCGCGACCTCGGCTGCAACGGCTTTCAAACCTTCCGCCGGGTGGTGTTCCCCTTAAGCATTCCGGGCATTGTTTCGGGTGTTACCATGGTGTTTGTGCCGTCGGTCAGCACCTTTTACATCTCCAGCAAGCTGGGGGGCAGCATTACGCTGGTGGGCGATATTATAGAATACACCTTTAACAGCGAGGCCAACTACAACACCGGCGCCACCATGTCGCTCATTTTAATGGGCATGATTTTGCTGTGTATGCTGGTGATGAACCAGTTTACCGGCGGGGACGAGGAGGCGATTTTGGTATGAAGCAAAAGCGTTCTCTCTCGCCCGGGGCCCTGCTTTATTTAGTGGTGGTGTTCGCGCTGATGTACGCCCCCATTGCGGTGCTGGTATTCTTTTCTTTTAACGCCGGCAGCTCTACCAGCCAGTTTACCGGCTTTTCGCTGCGGTGGTACCTTTCGCTTTTTCAAAACCGCTACGTGCTGCAGGCGCTTTATAATACGCTGCTGCTGGCGGCGGCCTCGGCTGTTATTTCTACCCTGCTTGGCACCGCGGCGGCGGTGGGCATAGACCGTATGCGCCGCTGGCCCCGCCGGGTGGTAAACGCCGTTACCAACGTGCCCATGATGAACCCCGATATTGTAACCGGCGTTTCTATGCTGCTGCTCTTTGTATTTGCCGGGCGGCTGCTCCACCGGGAGTCGGTGCTCGGCTTTTGGACGCTCCTCATTGCCCACGTCACCTTTAACCTGCCCTATGTCATTCTTTCGGTGCTGCCGGTGCTCTCGCGCGTAGACCGCCACCTTTCGGAAGCGGCGCAGGACCTCGGCTGCACCCCCGCCGCCGCCTTTTTTAAGGTGGTGCTGCCGGCTATTTCCTCCGGCATTGTAACCGGGTTTATTATGGCCTTTACCCTGTCGGTCGATGATTTTGTCATCAGCTTTTTCACCGCCGGCCCCTCCTTTACCACCCTGCCGCTTTACATTTACTCCATGACTAAAAAACCGGTTCGGCCAGACATTAACGCCCTTTCTACCCTGATGTTTGTGGTGGTGCTGGTGCTGCTGGTGCTCATTAACCTGCGCGAGGACAAAGAAGCCAAACGCGAAAAACAGAAAGGAGCGCGCCAATGAAACGCATTTGCCTGCTGCTGAGTGCGCTTTGCCTGCTGTGCGCCCCGCCCGCCGCGGCGGCCGCCGAGACAGAGGCCAAAACGGCCGAGCAGCTGAACGTGTACAACTGGGGCGTGTATATGGACCTTGGCACCGACGACGGCAGTTATTATGACGAAGCCACCGCCATGGACGTAAACCGCGCTTTTGAAGACTACTACCGCCAAACTTACGGCCGCGAAATTACCGTAAACTACACCACTTATGAGAATAACGAGGCCCTTTACCAAAAGCTCTCGGCCGGCGGCGCGAATTACGACGTAATTGTGCCCTCTGACTACATGGCCAACCGCATGATTCAGGAAGACATGCTGGAAAAGCTGGACTTTGCCAACATTCCCCATTATGCCGACGTAGACGAGGCCTTTAAGGGCGACGACTGGCACTACGACCCCACCCACGAGTACACCGTACCCTACATGTGGGGGTACGTGGGCATTGTGTACAACACCGGCAAGGTGTCTGGCGCGGTAAACCAATGGGACGTACTGTGGAACGAGGCCTACAAGGGCAAAATTTTAATGTTTAACAACGCCCGCGACGCCTTTGCCATTGCGCTGGCCAAAAACGGCTTTTCGTTAAACAGCCCCAACGCCGCCGAGTGGCAGGTTGCCAGCGACGACTTAAAAGCCCAAAAGCCGCTGGTGCAGGGCTACGTAACCGACGAAGCCTTTGACAAAATGCAAAACGGCGAGGCCTGGCTGGCTCCCTGCTACTACGGCGACTACCTGATTATGAAGGCCAACGCCGCCGAGGGGGTAGAGCTGGCCTTTGGCACCATTACCCGCCAAACCGCCAATAAATTTGTCGATTTGCTGTGTATACCGAAAGGCTGCCAAAACAAGCTGGCCGCCGAGCGGTACATCGACTTTTTGTGCCAGTACCAAACGGGGCTTGCCAACGCCCACTACACCGGCTACTCCAGCCCGCTTACCACCGTGCGCAACAACACCGGCGGGCTTTACTACCACTACGCCGGCGACCCGGGCGTCTACCCCAGCGAGTCGGTGCTGGCGGGGTATGAAGATTTTTTGTACCTCGGCACCAGCTCGCAGGCGCGGATGGACGGCTACTGGAAAGAGCTCAAAAAGTCCACCGGCGACGTGGTAATGTACGCCTCCTTCGCCGGGCTGCTGGCGCTCGCGGCGGCGCTGCTGGCGGTGCGCTTTGCCCGCTCCCGTCGGCGGGAGCGGCTGCGTAAAGCGGCCCGCGAGCAGTTTGACAAAAAGGCAAAGAACAAAGCCTGACCCCCCGCCGCCCGAAAAAAGGCGGCGAAAAACCAGACGAAAAGAGGCAAAACGCCAACATGGAACATTTACTGGGCGCGCTGGTGAATACCGGCACGGTGCTGCTGGGCGGCAGCGTGGGGCTGCTGCTGAAAAAGGGCCTGCCGGAGCGCTTAAGCGACACGCTTATGAAAGGGCTGGGGCTCTGCACCCTGTTTATTGGCATTTCCGGCGCGCTGGCCGGGCAGCAGGTGATGATTTTAATCGGCGCCATGGTGCTGGGCGGCCTGCTGGGCGAGCTGGCCAATTTAGACGGCCTGATTCACCGCCTGGGCAACGCCATAGAGCGCCGCTTTGCGAGTGAATCCGGCAGCGGCCGGGTGGCGACCGGCTTTGTTTCGGCCTCGCTGCTCTTTTGCGTGGGGGCCATGTCCATTCTCGGGCCGCTGCAAAGCGGCATTTCGGGCGACCACAGCGTGCAGTTTGCCAAAGCGGTGTTAGACGGTATCGCCGCTGTGATTTTCGCCTCGCAGTTTGGCTTTGGGGTGCTGTTTGCGGCCGGGTTTGTGCTGCTTTACCAGGGGGGCATTACCCTGCTCGCCCGCTGGATTGCCCCCTTTTTAACCGACCCGCTCATTGCAGAGGCCTCC
>CANQGN010000020.1 GCA_947623215.1 uncultured Clostridia bacterium | reverse complement strand
TTTCGTTGTAGTCAAGGTCGCCGTACAGGCAGGTAGTCACGGCGGCGCTGACCACCGTGCACGCCCCGCCGACCAGCAGCAAACCGGCCAGCAGCAAAGAGAGCAGTTTTTTCACGAATTGGTACCTCCGTTTCGGATTGGTTTATTCGGGTTTTTCCAGCTCGCTGGTGCAGTGGGGGCAACGGGTTGCCGCCGCAGGAATTTCGCTCAGGCAATAGGGGCAGGCTTTCACGGCGGGGGTTTCTTCCGCCGCTTCTTCTGCCAGCTCGTGCCGCCGCAGGTGGGTGAGCCGGTTGACGCCCTTAACCAGCGCAAAAATGACCACCACCATAATCAGGAAGTTCAAAACGGCGGTAATAAACGCGCCGTAGCGCAGCTCTACGCCCTCTTTTAAGGTGAGGGTGAGGTCGCTGAAATCTGTGCTGCCAAACAGCCCGATAATGGGGGAGATAACGTCGCCCACCAGCGACGAGACAATGGCCTGAAACGCGCCGCCGATAATAACGCCGACCGCCAGGTCCATTACGTTGCCCCGCAGGGCGAATTCCTTTAGCTCCTTGAGCCACGAGGGGGGATTGCGTTTACTCATACCGAATCGTTCCTTTCTGCTTTAAACTTTTGGAATACTCGGAAATCCCCCAAAAAAACCCATTTGCACTTTACCACATCGGGGGGGGGGGGTAATGTCAAGACTTTTTGGGGAATTCCACTTATTATTATACATGAAGCACGGATTTTTGCAAGAAGTTTTCTGCTAAAATGTCGCCGGGGTTGTGGTAAGCTGTGAACGAATTGTAAATTGTTGAAAAACCCCCTTTTCTTTTGGCCGAAAATCGTGTACAATAGAAAATGAATTTTTGCGCCCCGCCATGCGGGCGCGCAGCAAAAAAAGAGAAAAACCACTGGGAGGGACGTGCAGATGATTGAGGTCAAAAACCTCGTCAAAAAATACGGCAGTCACACGGCGGTAAAGGGCGTAAGCTTTACGGTGGGTGACGGCGAGATTGTGGGCTTTTTGGGCCCCAACGGCGCGGGCAAATCTACCACCATGAACATGATAACCGGGTACCTTTCGGCTACCGCGGGCAGCGCCTCGATTAACGGGTACGACATTTTGGAGCAGCCGGAGCAGGCCAAGCGCCACATTGGCTATTTGCCCGAGCAGCCGCCGCTTTTTTTAGACATGACGGTGCGGGAGTACCTGAACTTTGTGTACGACTTAAAAAAGACCCGCCTGCCCCGCACGCCGCATTTGGCGGAGATTGTGCGGCTGGTCAAGGTAGAGGGGGTTTATAACCGGTTAATTCGCAACCTCTCAAAAGGCTACCGCCAGCGGGTGGGCATTGCGCAGGCGCTGGTGGGCAACCCCGACGTGCTGATTTTAGACGAACCCACCGTGGGGCTGGACCCCCAGCAGATTATCGAAATCCGCAACCTCATTGCCCAGCTGGGGCGCAGCCATACGGTGATTTTAAGCTCGCATATTTTGTCAGAGATTCAGGCGGTCTGCGAGCGGATTATCATCATCAACCAGGGCTACCAAATTGCCGACGACACCGCCGCCGGGCTTTCGGCGCGGCTTTCAGACGACCACTCGGTAACGCTGCGCATTGTGGCCCCCCCGCGCGAGGCCAAGGCCATGCTGGAGGGGCTGCCGGGCGTGCTGAGCGTGCAGGTAACCGGCTTGCAGGGGGCTGCTACCGAGTTTAAGGTAGAGCCGGAGGGCCCGGTAGAGCTCAACCGCCAAATTGCCGAGCGGGCCATTGCCAAACGCTGGCCCATTTTAGAGATGACCAGCCGGGAACTCACGCTGGAGGATATTTACATTCGGCTGGTGAACGACGACCCCAAAAAACTGGCCATGAACCAACCGGCGGTCGGCGAAGCCGAAGCAAAAGCTGCCGAAGAACCGGCCGAACAACCCGCCGCCGAAGAATCGACCACCGAAGCGGTTGAAGCGGCCGAATCGGCCGAACCGACTGAGGCGACGGAAACGACTCAGCCGGACGAAGCGCAAAAGGAGGAGTAACGCATGGGCGCGATTTTTAAACGGGAATTCAAAGCCTACTTTACCTCGCCGGTAGGGTTTGCCATTCTGTTTTTGTTCTTTTTCTTTTCCGGCATCTTCTTCAGCGTGTATTTTCGCTCGGGTTCGCCGGATTTGTCTGGCATTTTCTCTACCATGTTTTATATTGTTATGATGATTATTCCGGTGCTCACCATGCGGCTGTTCAGCGAAGACAAACGCCAAAAAACCGACCAGCTGCTGCTCACCGCCCCGGTCAAGCTGCCCTCTATTGTGCTCGGCAAGTATTTGGCCGCGCTGGCGGTGTTTGCCCTTACCGTGGGCATTATGGTGGTCTACCAAATTGTGGTGGCCTTTTTCATTGCGCCGGACTGGCTGGTGTTTTTGGGCAACTTTTTGGGGCTGCTGCTTTTTGGCATGGCGCTGATTTCGGTTGGGGTGTTTGTTTCTGCCTTAACCGAAAGCCAGGTGGTGGCGGCGCTGGGCTGCTTTGTGGTAGAGCTGGTGCTCATTTTGGTAGACGTGATTGCCGGTATGTTTTCTACCATGTCGCTGCCCTATAAAGTCCTCAACTGGCTGTCGGTTTACAACCGCTACACCAGCTTTACCTACGGCACCATGGACTACGCCAACGTCTTCTTCTTTTTAAGCGTTTCGTTCGTCTTTTTGTTCTTAACGGCCCTGGTCATAGACCGGCGGCGCTACGCCTAAATGCGGGGAAGGAGAGATAAAGATTATGAAAAAACGAACGCCTTTTTCGTCTCGCGCCTTTCGCCGGGGGTCGCTTTCGCTGGTTTTCGCCGTGCTGATTGTGGCGGCGGTGGTGGTGCTCAACGTGCTGGCCGGCGCCCTTTCCAGCCGCTACCCCTTCAGCCTGGACTTAACGGCCAACAAAGACTATACCGTTGCCCTTTCAGACGAATACGAAAGCTACGTGCAGCAGCTACAGCTGGACGTGGAAATGATTGTGTGCGCCCCCAAGGCGGACTTTAACAACGGCAACTTTGCCGCCGCCATGGTGCAAAACCTCGCCCTGACCGACTACTACAACGGGGTGAGCGATACCACCGCCAAATACGCCCGGCAGGCGGGCATGTTTTTGCAGTCCTTCGCCACCAAAAGCGACCGGCTTTCGGTTACCTTTGCCGACCCCAACTCGGTGACCGAGTTTGCGGCGGTCTCGAACCGGTTCAGCGACGAATCGCTGCAATACGGCGACGTAATTTTTGCCTGCTCGCACCCGGCGGCAGGCGACAAGCAGGCCTTTGAGCGCCACCAGATTCTCTCGATTGCCGACATGTTTACCACCGAAGACGACCAGCAGTATTACATGGGCGGCGCCCCTTACTACGCCAACATTACCGGTTCGTCGCTGGCTGCCTCGGCGGTGTCGGCCCTTTACATTGTTACCAGCGACCGCTCGGTAGAGGTGGCGCTGCTGGGCGGGCACGGCAGCGTGGCGGCAGACGGCTCGGAAGACCCCACCGCCCAGCTGCAAAAGCTGCTTTCGCGCAATAATTACACCTTTACGGAGGTAGAGAACCTGCTGCGCGACCCCATGCCCGAGCAGGCGACCATGGCGGTGCTTTACGCCCCCCAAACCGACTACACCGCCGAAGAGCTGCGGGCGCTGCAAGACTTTTTAGAAAACGACGGCGCCTACGGCCGCACGCTGGTGTACCTGCCCTCTTGCCTGCAGCCGGAGCTGCCCAATTTAGAGGAATTTTTGGCCGAGTGGGGGGTAGAAATGCTGCCCGCCGCGGGGTATGACGATACCGACGGCAACTACTATTCCAGTCCCCTCTTTTTGTTTGCGCAGGCGGCGGAGTCGGACTATACCGCCGACATGACGGAGGACCAGTACTTTTACCCCTCTAACTACCGGCTGGCGCGGCTGGCCTTTGAAACCAACAACGGCTACGCCACCACCCCCATTTTAACCACCAGCGAGAATACCTACGGCTTTCCCTTAACCGGCGAGGTGAGCGACGACTGGAAGCCGAGCGACGCCGAGTACAAGGGTCAGTTTACCTTAGCCGCCCTTTCTACCTACCAAAAGTACGATTCGGCGGCCGACGTTTCGGGGCAGTCGCATCTGCTGCTGCTCTCGGGCGACTACTTTATTTCCGGCGACGTGCTCTCGGCTGCCTCCTGCTACAACTCCACCTTAATTTTAAACCTCTTTAACGGTCTTTCGGGGCAAGATACCACCGCCGCCCCCGTTACCATTGAAGACAAGGTGATTGCCGCCGACAGCTTTTACGAGAAGATTTTGAACACCCACACCCCCACCGTGATGCTGGTGGTGTTTGTGTTCGTTATTCCGGCGACGGTAGTGGCGCTCAGTTTGGTTATTTGGATAAGAAGGAAGCGGAGATAAATGCGCAAATCCCACAAACAGCCGGAGGAACAACCGGCCTGCCCCAGTATATTTGACAAGCCCGACCCCGACCGCTTTGGCGAGAAAGCCGACCGCAAAAAGCCCCGCCGGGGCAGCCGCGCCCTTTGGCGGACGGTTCTGGCGCTGGCGCTGTGCGTTACGCTGGTGCTGGCGACCTCCGGCGTTGTGCGGCTGATTTACCACAAGGGCCTGTTTGCCTATGTGCGCGACGCCCTGCAAGCGGACGACGAGAGCGCGGTTTCTTCTGCCGCCATGGAGGAAGAAACCAACTACATCTTCGACTTTTCGCCCTACCGCACCGACCCGGCGGATACCGACGAATTAAAGCTGGGCGGCGTTTCGCAAATAGAAATACAAAACGAGGCCGACTCTTACACGCTGAAAAGCCACTGGGAGGAGCAAACGACGGTAGACGACCAGACCATGGAAGAAAAAACCGCCAAAACCCTCGCCTGGCTGATAACGGAGGTGGCCGGGCGAGACGTGGCGGGCGTGCGCTTTTCTTCCACCACGGTGGATTTTATTGTCAGCGACCTGCTGCACATTGCTTACGACGCGGTATACGCCGAAGACGGGCTGGCCCAAATTCCCCAGGGGGGCAAAACCTACTATGAGGAATGCGGCCTGAACGATACTAAAAACAGTGCGACTATTCGCTTTGGCAGCGGCGCGGCGGTGCGGGTGCTGGTGGGCGACAAAACCCCCACCGGCAGCTACCGCTTTGTGGCGGTGGAGGCCGAAGGCGAGGTGCCGGGCGTGGCGGCGGGCAGCCACCGCGTTTACCGGGTAGACGAAAACGCGCTGGTGTTTTTGCTCAAAGAAGTGGAATATTTTGTCGATTTGGAGCTGGTGCACCCGGTAGAGGCAGAGGAGTCTACCGTCGACGAAAACGGCGATACGCAGGAGGACCCCTACTTTATCTCCGGCCAGCTTTCGTGCTTTGACAGCCTTTCGGTAGAAGAGAAAGACGGCGAGACTTATACCTTTACCATGGTAGAGGAAGCCCAGCCGGGGTACGACAGCATTTACCTCATGACCAGCCCCCTGACCCAAAATGTGGATTTAGACGCCATAGACGAGCTGCTTTCTCCCATGGCGAGCGGGCTTACCGCCTCTCGCTGCCTCGCCATGAAGGCGACGGCGCAGGATTTGACCCGTTACGGCCTTGCCGACCCCGTCCTGACCGTGCGCTATGAAATTAAGCACCAGAAAACGGTGCTGAAAATCGGCAAGGAAGTAAGCGGCGAAGAGGGCGAGGGCAAAGCCTACGCCGTAATGGTAGAGGGCAACCCCACCGTGGCGGCCGTGCCGGCGGAAGATTTGCCCTTTTACGGCTACACGGCGGCCGACTACGCCAGCGCCACCGTGTATTCCTGCGAAATTACCAAAATTAAAACCATGCGGGTGGCCTACGCCGGGCATGGCGAAACCCTCTTTACCCTGACCCACGGCACAGACGACGAGGGCAACGCCACCCTGCTTGTACAAACAGACGACGGCAAAACCTGCTCGGCAGACGATTTTCGCACCTTTTACGCCAACATGCTGGGGCTGACCTCCTTTACCAACGTAAATGACGGCAAGGATGCGGCGCAGCCCACCCTGAGCATTGCCATTACCTACAACGACTACCCCCAAACCGACGTGCTGCGGCTGTCTCCCTACACCGACCGGCGGTATTTTATGAGTCTCAACGGCATGGGCAGCACGGTGGTGCTCTCTACCCAGGTAGAAACCGTTACGGACAGCTTATTGGCGCTGCTTCAATAAGATAGTCAACCAAAAAAACCCGCCCCCGGCGCAGACTTTTCCACTGCGCCGGGGGCGGGTTTGATGTTTTTTTGAAAGATTTTTTATGCATCGCCGGGCGGGGGATTGGCTTCGCCAAGCCGTTTGTTGGTTTGGGGGGTAGAGGCGGCGGTCACCCCCGCCACCTCCCGGCAACCGGCCAGCAGCAGCGCCCGGCCGCACTCTTGCAGGGTGGCGCCGGTGGTCATAATGTCGTCTACCAGCAGCAGCGCTTTGCCGCCCACGATAGCGGGGTTTGCCTCAAACACGCCAAACACGTTGCCCCGCCGCCGGGCCTTGGGCAGGCTGTGCTGGTCGGGGGTTTCAAACAAACGCCGCAGCGCCCCTTTGCAAAAGGGCAGCCCCAACTCTTTGGCCAGCGCCGCCGCCAGCAGCTCGCTTTGGTTGTAGCCCCGCCGCCGCAGCCCGGCTTTTGAGACGGGCACCGCCGCGACCTCGTCAAAGCCATGCCCCAGCCGCTCGGTGACCAGCGCGGCCATTTCGTGCGCAAAAAAGGGCACCGCGTGGGTGTAGCCCCGCTTGAGGGTAAGCAGGCCCTGCTGAATGCCGCCGGTGTAAAAAAAGGGAGACAACGTTACAAAGTCGGTGCGGCGGCAGCGGCAGCGGCCGGTCGGCTTGCCGCAGGCGGGGCAGCAGCCCGCCGGTACGCGGGGCAGTTCGGCGCGGCAGGCCTCGCACACCTCCAGCGATGGCGGTATGACCCGGTTGCAGCAAACGCACCGGGTGGGAAAAAACACGTGCAGCAGCCCCCGGCGAAAGGTCTTACCGTCCATGCCGCACACCCCCTCAATAAAAACGAAATAGAAAAGCCAAAAACGGGGTTCGCCGCGCTTGACCGGGGAATGGAAAAGCGGGCGAACCCCGTTTGGGTATAACCCTTTTATAGCTTAGAGCGTTGGTTTATCTTCTTCTGCGGTCGCGGTCGCCCGGGCGGCGGTCGCCGTGGTCGCGGCGGGCGGGGGGTCGGCGGGTTACGGCCGGCAGCTCGTTTTCGGGCACCGCGCCCTCTACCTCTATCAGGGCGTTGCGGCGCGAGAGGTTAATGCGGCCCTGGTCGTCAATCTCCAGCACCTGCACAATGACCTCGTCGCCTACCTGCACCACGCTTTCTACCGAATCCACCCGGCGCACGTCTAAATGGCTGATGTGCACCAGCCCCTCTTTGCCGGGGGCGATTTCTACAAACGCGCCGAAGGACATCAGCCTGGTTACGCGGCCCTTGTAAATGGCGCCGATTTCGGGGTCGTTGGCAATGGTTTCAATCATTTGCAGGGCGCGTTCGCAGTTTTGCAAATCCAGCCCGGCAATGAACACCTGCCCGTCTTCTTCAATGTTTACGTCTACCCCGCAGCTGCTTTGAATTTCTTTAATCACCTTGCCGCTCTTGCCGATAATGTCGCCAATCTTTTCGGGGTTCACGGTGGTGGTGAGCATTTTAGGCGCGAAGGGCGAAAGCTCGCTGCGCGGCTTGTCGATGACCGGCAGCATGACTTCGTCTAAAATCATGTTGCGGGCCTTGTGGGTTTTTTCCAGCGCTTCTTTAATAATGGCGGGGGTCAGGCCGTCGATTTTCAAATCCATTTGAATGGCGGTAATGCCGTCTTTGGTACCGGCTACTTTAAAGTCCATATCGCCAAAGAAGTCTTCCACGCCCTGAATGTCTACCATGGTCATAAAGCGGTCGCCTTCGGTTACCAGCCCGCAGGAGATACCGGCTACCGGTTCTTTAATGGGCACGCCGGCGTCCATCAGCGCTAAGGTAGAGGCGCAAATGGAGCCCTGCGAAGTAGAGCCGTTAGAGGAAAGCACTTCTGACACCAGCCGCAGGGTGTAGGGGAATTCCTCCAGCGAGGGAATCACCGGCAGCAGCGCCCGCTCGGCCAATGCGCCGTGGCCAATCTCGCGGCGGCCGGGGCCCCGGCTGGGGCGGGTTTCGCCTACCGAGTAAGAGGGGAAGTTGTACTGGTGCATATAGCGCTTGTTTTCTTCATCGTCCAGCCCGTCCAGCAGCTGGGCGTCGCTGATTTGGCCTAACGTAAGGGCGGTGAGCACCTGCGTTTGGCCGCGGGTAAATAAGCCGGAGCCGTGCACGCGGGGCAGCAGGCCCACCTCGGCGGCCAGCGGACGTACTTCGTCAATGCCGCGGCCGTCTACCCGCTTGCCGTCGTCCAGCAGCCAGCGGCGCACCACAAACTTTTGCAGCTTGTAGAGGCACTCCTCCAGCTTGGCTTCCTGCTCGGGGTAGGTTTCGTCTAACTTTGCGTGTACTTCTTCATAAATGGGCTTTAAGCGCTCGTCCCGCACGCGCTTGTCGTCGGTATCCATAGCCGCCCGCAGGGGTTCTAAGGCAATGGCCTTTACCGCCTCGTACATTTCGGGTTCGGGGTCGTTGGAGACAAACTCCATTTTGGGCACGCCCACCGCCGCCTGAATCTCTTTAATAAAGGCAATCACGGCCTGGTTGGCCTCGTGGCCAAACAGAATGGCGTTGAGCATTTCGTCGTCGCTCACCCGGTCGGCGCCGGCCTCTATCATGGCCACCAGCTGGTCGGTAGAGGCCACGGTTACGGCCATGCGCGACTTCTTTTGGTCGGCAAACGAGGGGTTAATGACGTACTCGCCGTCTATCATGCCCACGCTCACGCCGCTGATAGGCCCTTTCCACGGAATTTTGGAAATGGTAACGGCAATAGAAGCGCCAATCATAGCCACCGTCTCGGGCGGGCAGGCGGGGTCTACCGACATAACAGTGCAAACAATGGAAACGTCGTTGCGCATGTCTTTGGGGAAGAGGGGGCGCATGGGCCGGTCGATCATGCGGGAAGAAAGAATGGCCTTTTCAGAGGGCCGCCCCTCCCGCCGCAAAAAGGAGCCGGGAATGCGGCCGACGGCGTAAAGCTTTTCTTCGTAGTCGACCGAAAGGGGGAAGAAGTCTACCCCGTCGCGCGGCTTTTCCGAAATGGTGGCGGTGCAGTGCACCACGGTGTCGCCGTAGCGCACCAGGCACTCGCCGCTGGCCAGCTGGGCCATTTTGCCGGTCTCGACCGTTAATTTGCGGCCGGCCAGCGTGGTTTCAAAGGTTCTTGCTTGTTCAAACATTGTGCGATTCCTCCTTGCACATACACAGGGCAAAACGAACCGTCGCAATGGGGCGGCAAAGCCGCGCTTTAGCAATTAACACATGCTCCGGCGATTTTTTGCTGAAAATCAAGCAAATGCTGCGGGACATCTGTTCACTGCTAATGCCGGCCCAACCGCTGGTGCGGCTGCCCGTTTAACCAAAAAGAAAATGGGCAAAACGGGCGGACTCTTTATGGCTGGTCCGCCCGTTGTGAAACGTGGTTATTTCCGGATGCCCAGCTTGGCAATAATGCTGCGGTACCGTTCAATATCCTTCTTCTGCAAATAGGCAAGCAGGTTGCGGCGGTGACCGACCATCATGAGCAGCCCGCGGCGGGAGTGGTGGTCTTTTTTGTGCACCTTCAGGTGCTCGGTCAGCTCGTTAATGCGCTGGGTCAGCACGGCAATCTGTACCTCGGGCGAACCGGTGTCGCCCTCATGCAGCGCGTACTGCTGCATGATTTGTTGTTTGAGTTCGTTGGTCATTTGATTCACCTCATACTAAATTCTCCCGAATCTACGCCAAAGGACGGTGACCCCAAAGGCCTGGAAGCGGGAATCTGACGATGATTATAGCACGCTTTTTGCGGTTTGTAAAGAGTTTTTTTGTTGAGGCGAGGGAAGCCGAACACACGCCGCCCCTCGCAAGGCCCTTTTTGGCCCTTTCCCGCCCGTCGTCCTCGCCTTGCGGGAAGCAAGGCTTCGTCCTCCGAACGAAAAAGTTCTCAAAAATTTCTCAGCGAGGGGTGCGAAGCAGTTTTCGGCGAGCGAATTTGCATTCAGGCAAGGAAGTGCCCGCAGAGAATACACGGCGTATATTGTCAAGGGCGATGACGCCGCCGAAAACCGACGCGGGTTCGGCTTCCCTCGCCTTTTTCGCTAAGACCCGCCCCCGCCCTTTTTACCTTAGTAAGAGGGCGGGGGCGGGCGTCGCTTTAAGCGGCCGAAGCGTCGCTGATGTGAATGTTGGTGGGCTTGTAGTAGTTTATCAGCCCGTCGTCTGCCGTCTGGGTCAGTTTTTTGCCTTCGTCCGCCAGCAGGGTGGTAAAGGCGTCGTTGCGCAGCGAGTAAAGCAGCGCCGCGCGGTAGTTTTGCAGGTAATAGGGGTCTTTTTCTATCTGGTAAAAGATGGCGAGGTAATAAGCGCCGTCGTCTTCGCCGCCAAACACCACGGCTTTGCCGTAGGTAAAGCCGTCGGCCTCCGTTTGTTTTTGAAAGAGCTCGTAGCGGGTGGTATCCTGATCTTCTGATGAAAGCACGGTGGCGGTGGCGGGGTAAATGGTCTTTACGTCGCCGGAGGTAAGGGAGGTATTTTCCTGCGGTTCGCTGCCGTTTTGCTCTTTGTACACCTCCGCAAAGGTGGCGTCGCCGCTGTTAATGCGCTTGGCGTAATCGTCCAGCTTGGCTTTGGCGGCCTTTATCTGGTCGTCGGTCAGGGCGGCCTCGCTGGTGCTTTCGGGCGTTAAGCTCACGGCAAGCGAGTCGGCAAGCAGGTAAGAGTTCGCCAACTCTTCGGTCAGCTCTTTGTCCGGTACCTGCTGCACGCCGCCCTTGCCGGTTTCTTCATCCGGTTCGTCATAGTAGTAGCTGAACAGGTGGCTGCGCATCACCTGAAAGGTAATAACCGACTGGTAGGTGGCAAAGCTTACGCCGTTGGGTTCGTACACGTCTTTGGCGTTGCTCTCCCAGTAATACTGGGCGTAGCTGTCTATATAATCGGTGTCGGCCTTGGCGAGCTCCAGCCCAAATTCCTTATATTTGGCCTGCACCACGGCATACTCTACCGCCATGGCCTTGGCGCGGGTGCGCACGTATTCTTCGGCCGACTGGTTTTCGTAGTCGTAGTTAAAGTAGTCGGCGTAGTCGGTAATCTGCGAGGCGTCGCTCGACTCTTGCAGCTCTTCGTTTACGCCGCTCATCAGCTCGTTAAAGGCCTCTAACTCAAAGGCCAGGTAGAGCCCGGAGGGGATAGCGGTATCGCCCACCGTCATTACCGTTTCGTTCTTTTTGTGGCAGGCGGTGCAGCAAAGGGCCGCGAGCAGGGCCGCCAGCCCGGCGGCGAGAATGCGGGTACAATATTTCATGACAAGATTCCTCCTGAACAGAGTAAAAATGGCCCCGCGCCCATGGCAACCCATGGCAAAAGGCAAAAAAGGGGTGGGCGGCGAGACAAACTTGCCCCCATTATACACCATTGGCCGGCAAATGTCTACACCGGATTTTTCATTTTTTGGCCGACCGGCGAAAAAACCATTGACTTGGCGGTTTTTCGGTGGTATAATATGGTTCACGCAGATAAATTTTTCCCCTGTCTGCTTCCTTGCTCCCGCTGTTAAGAAGGGGGAGCCTTACGCCCAGAAGGAGGTGCTGAAAAATGACCGGACAGTACGAAGTCATGATGGTGTTCAGCTTGAAAAACGGCGAAGAAGCCGCCGTTGCCCTGCAAGAGAAATTTCAGGGTATGATTGAAGCGAACGGAACCGTGGAAAACGTAGACGTATGGGGCAAACGCCGCCTGGCCTACCTGATTAACGACGAGGCCGAAGGCTACTACGTAGTCGTTACCTTTACGGCAGAAAGCGATTTCCCGGCGGAGCTTGACCGTGTGTTTAAAATAACAGACGGCGTTCTGCGCACCATGATTACCAAAAAACAAGGCTGAGGTGAAAAACAATGCTCAATTCCGTTATTATGATGGGCCGTTTAACGGCCGACCCGGAACTGCGCCAAACGCCCGCCGGCGTGAATGTTTCTTCCTTTACCATTGCGGTGGAGCGCTCGTTTGCCAAAGCGGGCACCGAACGGCAAACCGATTTTTTTGACGTGGTTGCCTGGCGTTCGCAGGCGGATTTTGTAAGCCGCTATTTTCACAAAGGGCAAATGATTGCCGTGCAGGGCCGCATGGAAACCCGCAGCTACGAAGACCGGAACGGAGTGCGCCGCAAGGCCTACACCATTGTAGCCGACAGCCTGCATTTTGCCGATTCCAAACGGGACGGCAACGCCCCTGCCGCCGACAAACCGGCTTATGACGCCGCATCGCAGGTTACCCCGGCTTTTGAAAACGCCGGGAACGACGATTTTCGCGAGATTGACGCGGTAGACGACGACCTGCCGTTTTAAGGCCCCGCCTTACGGCAGATGAATGTGTGTAAAAAGGAGTGTACCAAGATGGAAAAAACCGAGAAGCAGCCGGAGCGTACCGAACGCCCGGAGCGCCCCGAGCGCCCGGAACGGCCCGAACGCCCCGCGCGCGGCCGCAAGGGTCGCCGCAAGGTTTGCGCGTTTTGCGTGGATAAAATTGACAACATCGACTACAAAGACGTTGCCCGTTTGCGCAAGTTTACCTCTGAGCGGGCCAAAATTTTGCCCCGCCGGGTAACCGGTACCTGCGCGCGGCACCAGCGTGCCTTAACCGTTGCCATTAAACGGGCGCGGTACGTGGCGCTGATGCCCTACGTAAACGACTAATTGCCACCGCGACGTAATTTTTGGCCGCCGGACGATTCGCTTCGGCGGCTTTTTTGCGGGCTTTTGCCCCCGCCGATTATCCATTGTATCTTAATTTTTAAAGGGAGTCTTGAACATGACCAACGACGAAATGACCCTGCACGATATTGATGCGGCGGATTTTATCCGCACGCTCGACTCCTGCAAAGGCGACGTATTTTTAGAAACCAACGAGGGCGACGTGCTCAACTTAAAGTCCAAGCTTTGCCAGATTATGGGCATTGCCAACATTTTAAAGGGCGCGGTTATCTCAGAGGCCACCATTCGCTGCGCGAATCCAGAAGATGAAGCGCTGCTCTTTCGCTTTAACCTGTTTAAAGAGGTGCCAAAGCAGCCCCAGTAACCCGGGCAGCGGAAGGAAAGCGAAAAATTGCTGCGTTACCGCTTGCATTCGGGCGGCAGATGTGGTAAAATCCCCTTTGCGGGTGGGCAGCCCGCGCCAAAACTGAAAAATTGTGGAAAATACGGTTTGAAAAGTTGTACGCTGAGTAGATTAAAAGGGAATCCGGTTCGAATCCGGAACAACCGCCATTACTGTATTTGACGAGAGAAAGCGCTAACGGTCATTGGGGCGCCGCCCTGAGAAGGCGCGCTTTCACGCGGCTTTGCCGCTGGTCATAAGTCAGGATATCTGCCGTATTTTCGTTAGGTGAACCACCGCTTTGGTGAGAAGAGTGCAGCCGATTGACGCCGAACATGCTCGGCCGTCGCCTGCGCTTTTTTTGCGCGGGGGTGGCCTCCGTGCGGGTTCGGTTCCAGTTTGTTGCACTCTTTTTGCCTTTGTGGGTAAAAAGAGTGTTTTTGTTTTGCAACAAAAGGGGGGCGTAGGATGACGGCGGAAGACAAAAAGCGCTGGGCGATAGACCGGCTTGCCCAGCGGCAGCGGGAGCTGGGGCGAACGCCGAAAAAGACGGATTTTGACGAGGTGGAGCGCTCGCGTATCAAGGCCTTTCTCGGCCCGTGGCCGCGCGCGCTGGAGGCCGCCGGGCTAAAGCCGCCCCGCCGCACTCCGTCGCCCGCCCGCCAAAAGCACTGCCGGAGCAAGCGCCCCCGCGCCAAACCGGGCGGGCAGCAGCAACCATCCGCACCGCAGGAAAAGGAGAGCGAACAAAAATGAAGACAAGAACAAGAACAAGAACAAGAACAAGAACAAGAACAACCAAATGGCTGGCCTGCCTGCTCGCCGTGCTGCTTGGCTTTGGCGTTTGCCCGGTTTTAGTCTCCCCCGCCGGGGCGGCGGGGGACGACCTTGCCGGGCCAATTACAGCGGCGGTGAATAGCGCCAAAGCCCGCTACGGGGCGGGCGAAGCGCTGCTCGAAGGGGACGCCTTTTGCGCCGGGGCGAGCTCGACCGAAACCGACTGGCTGGCCCTCGCCGTGGGCCGCTTTGGGGCAGAGGGCGACGACCGCTTTTGCAAAGCCGAAGGGGGAGCAGCTTACCTTGCCGCCATGGAGAGGTACATAGAGGCCGCTTATCGCGACGGCGGCGGACTGCTCGACCGGGTAAAATCGACCGAATGGCACCGGGCGGCCCTTAGCGTGGCGGCGCTGGGGGGCGACCCCACCGCTTTT
>CANQGN010000019.1 GCA_947623215.1 uncultured Clostridia bacterium | reverse complement strand
AATGGCGCCAATGGCGGCAAAGCAGGGGGCGCACAGCAGGTTAAAGATGAGGAAGGAGTAACCGGCTAAGGGGGTAAGCCCCTCAAAATCCAGCACGCCGAACACGCCCACCACTTCTTCTTTGGCCACCAGCCCCATAATGGTGGCAATGGCGGCCTTAATGTTGCCGAAGCCTAAGGGAGCGAAGACCCAGCAAATCGCCCGGCCGATGGTGCCGAGAATACTGTCTTCCAGCGGCATGTCGGCCGAAAAGCCGAAGCCGCCGTTTATCCTGCCAAAGCAGGAGCCCGCCCACACCAAAATAGAGGCCAGCAAAATAATGGTGCCCGCCTTGCGAATAAAGGAGCTGCCGCGCTCCCACATGCTGCGCAGCAAATTGCCGGGGGTGGGCCAGTGGTAGGCCGGCAGCTCCATAACAAAGGGGGCGGGGTCGCCGGCGAACATTTTGGTTTTTTTGAGCATAATGCCCGAGACGACTATGGCCGCCACGCCCAGGAAGTAGGCGCTGGGGGCTACCCACCACGCCCCGCCGAAGAGGGCCACGGCAATAAGCGAAATAATGGGCAGCTTGGCCCCGCAGGGGATAAAGGTGGTGGTCATAATGGTCATTTTGCGGTCGCGGTCGTTTTCTATGGTGCGGCTGGCCATAATGCCCGGCACGCCGCAGCCGGTGCCAATGAGCATGGGAATAAAGGATTTACCCGACAGCCCGAATTTGCGGAAAATGCGGTCCATTACAAAGGCAATGCGCGCCATGTACCCGCAGGACTCTAAAAACGCAAGGAAGAAAAAGAGCACCAGCATTTGGGGCACAAAGCCCAGCACCGCCCCCACGCCGGCCACAATGCCGTCCAGTACCAGCCCAGAGAGCCAACCGGCGCAGTGCAGGGCATTCAGCCCCCGCTCTACCAGCACCGGCACGCCCGGCACCCACACGCCGTAGTCTTCCGTAGCGGGGGCGTTGGCCATGGCGGCGTCGTAAGTGGGGGAAATGTCAAACCCGGCCTCTGCCAGCGCTTCACCGTAAGAGGCGTAGGCTTCGTCAAAGGCGGCAAAGTCGCCTTCTTTCATAGCGGCGGCAATCTCGTCCGCCCCCACTACGCCCGCTTGCTCGGCCTCGTTTACCACCTGCCGCACCCCGGGGGTGAAAAGCTGCTCGGCGGCGTAGGCGTTTATTTCTTCTTCATAAGCCGCCGTTCCGATGCCAAACAGGTGAAAGCCATCGCCAAACAGGCCGTCGTTCGTCCAGTCGGTCACCCAAGTGCCGACGGTAGAGACGGAGACGTAGTAAACCAAAAACATAATGAGCGCAAAAATGGGCAACGCGGCAAAGCGGTTGGTCACCACGCGGTCGATTTTGTCGGAAACCGACAGCTGCCCGGCGTTCTTTTTGTGGTAGCAGCCCTTCATCAGCCCCGCAATATAGAGGTAGCGCTCGTTGGTAATAATGCTCTCGGCATCGTCGTCTAATTCTTCCTCCGCCGCCGCAATGTCCTGCTCAATATGCTGCGCCAGTTCTGGCGGCAATTGCAGGGCGGAAAGCACCTTTTCGTCCCGCTCAAAAATTTTAATGGCGTACCACCGCTGCTGCTCGGGGGGCAGGGCGTGCACCGCCGCTTCTTCTATGTGGGCAATGGCGTGCTCTACCGCACCGGAGAAGGTGTGCATGGGCACCGTTTTGCCGTGGCGGGCGGCCTCTACCGCCGCAGCCGCCGCTTCTTCTATGCCCGTGCCCTTTAAGGCGGAGATTTCTACCACCGGGCAGCCCAGCTCGCGCGAGAGCTCAGCCGTGTTGATTTTATCGCCGTTTTTGCGCACCACGTCCATCATATTCACCGCCACCACCACGGGAATGCCCAGCTCCGTCAGTTGGGTGGTGAGGTACAGGTTGCGCTCCAAATTGGTGCCGTCTACCAAATTTAAAATGGCGTCCGGCCGCTCGCCTACCAGATAGTTGCGGGCCACCACTTCCTCCAGCGTGTAGGGCGAAAGCGAATAAATACCCGGCAGGTCGGTGAGAATAACTCCCTCCTGCTTTTTCAGCTTGCCTTCTTTTTTCTCTACCGTAACCCCCGGCCAGTTGCCCACAAACTGGTTCGAGCCCGTAAGGGCGTTAAACAGGGTGGTTTTGCCGCAGTTGGGGTTGCCCGCCAACGCAATGCGCAAATTCATACCGGTTTCCTCCTTTGTGCTTATTTGCCTATTTGCCTATGCTATGCGCCCGGTTTGCGGTTAGTTGTGGCTAACCGACCGGGCGAAAAAAACCCGCCCCGGCGGGCTTTTGGTTGGGTGATGGTTGGCGGGGAAAAAAGCGCATCCGCCGCTCCCGCCGAACAGGATTTACTCTACCTCTATCAGCTCGGCGTCCGCCTTGCGCAGCGAGAGCTCGTACCCCCGCACCGTAACCTCTACCGGGTCGCCCAGCGGGGCCACCTTGCGCACGGTTACATTCACCCCGCGGGTAATGCCCATGTCCATAATGCGGCGCTTCACCGCGCCTTCGCCATGCAGGCGGGCCACTTTTACCGTTTCGCCAATGGTCGCTTGCCGTAAGGTTTTCATTGCCGTCCCCTCCGTTTTATCTTTTCGTCCCGGGCGCGTTAAATGAGAATTTTTTGCGCCATTTCGCGGCTGACCGCCACGCGGGTTTCTTTAATGTTTACAATTACGTTGCCGCCCAGCATACTGACGACCCGCACGGGCCCGCCTACGACAAACCCAAGGTTCTCTAAGTGCCGGCGCACCTCCGGCTTGCCGCCAACGCGGCGAATGACGGCCTCTTCTCCTACGGCCGCAAGGGTGAGTGGCATCATGCTGCACGCTTCTTTCATACCGAAACAACATTAAAATTAGCAGAGGCTAACTGCCCCCCTGAAAAAGAGGTTAGGCTACGCTAACCACCATTAGTATAGCAACCGGGGCGGGGTTTGTCAACCCCTTTTTTTAAATTTTTTTGAAGGGCGCGGATTTTAGCACGGGAGCGCCTGCCGGGGCGGGGCTTGCAAAATCCGCCGGGGTGTGGTATACTAAGGGCAGGATACCGTATGACAAAGGAGGACGAACCGCCGTGCATTTACAGGAATCGGGCGAAATGTATCTCGAAACCATTTTAATTTTATCGCAAAAGAAAGGGGCGGTTCGGTCGGTCGACGTGGGCGAGTACATGGGCTACTCCAAACCCAGCGTCAGCCGGGCGGTGGGTCTCTTAAAAGCCGGCGGCTACCTGACGGTGGGGGAGGACGGCTGCTTGACTTTAACGGCCGACGGGCGGGCCATTGCCGAGAAAATTTACGCCCGCCACACGCTGCTTTCTGACCTGCTGACCAGCCTTGGGGTAGACCCGGCGGTGGCGGCGGAGGATGCCTGCAAAATGGAGCACGTCATCAGCGACCAGACCTTTGAAGCCCTCCGCCGCGGCATGACGGCGCTGGGGCAGACCGAAAAAGCCTAAATTTTACTTTAATAAACAAGAACCCGGCGCGGTAGAGGGAAGTCCCCTTTCACCGCGCCGGGGGTTTTTTATTTTTACCCACCCACCGCGCCGGTGACGGCCAGCAGCAGCGGCAGGGTGAGCATACTGCAGAGCGTGCTGAACGAAATTAAGCGGGCGGCGTAGGCTTCGTCTGCCGAAAAGAGCAGGGCAAACAGGGCGGTGTTGCTGGCGGTAGGGGCAGAGACCGGTATCATGCAGGCGAGCAGCAGCGGCCCGGTAACCCCCGCCGCCCGCAGCAGGCACAAGAGAATAGCCGGTACGGCCAGCAGCCGCAGCAACAGGGAAGCCACCAGCGCGCCGTCGCCCGGCTGTTTTTTGAGCGACATTTTGGCGAGCGAATAGCCGGTAATGAGCATGGCGAGAGGGGTGTTGCAGTCGGCCAGCATACCAATGGGCGAAAGCAACACGCCGGGGCAGCGCACCCGTAATAAAAAGAGGGGCAGCCCTACCGCTACGCCGATAAGCCCGGGGTTGGTGAGCAGCTGCCTTACCACCCGCTTTTTTTCAAACGCGCCAAACAGCGATACGCCATAGGTCCATATCAGGCATTGAAAAACCGCCACGTAAATCGACACCACAAACACGCCCTCTTCGCCAAGTAAGGCGGAGGCTAATGGCAGCGACATGAACCCGCTGTTTGAGAACACCGTGCCAAAGCGCAGCACCGCCCGGCGGGCGGGGGGCTGGCGGCGAAAAAGCAGAGCAAAGCAGCCCCCCACGGCGGTTGCGGCCACGCAGGCCGCCGCCGCGGTGAGCAGCTGCGTCAGCCGCGTTTGGTCAAACGGCACGGTAAGAAAGCTCTCTACAATCACGCAAACGGTTACCGGCTTTACCAGCACGTTGGTCATTTGGGCAATGCCGTCGTCTTTTACCCAGCCGGTTTTGTGGCAGAGCAGCCCCACGCCCATCAGCAGGAACAGCTCTACCACCCGCAGCGACACGGTGCCGAAACTTGTAAGGATAGCGCTCATAAAAGGGTTTTCTCCTTTTTCAAAAGGTCGCTTTCTACCATACGCCACTTTGGGCCGGTTGTCAAGCAAAACCCGCTTTCGCAAAGAATTTTGCTGCTTTTCGCAAAGAATTTTGCCCGACTTGTTCTCGCTTTGCGCGCTTATCTTTTCTTCCCGCTTCGCCGCCGATTGCAACGCCTTTTTTCGGTTCAAAATTTGCTTTTCCTGTTGAAAACTCGGTTTGTTTGTGCTATGATAAGGGAGAATGCAATCGGCCCTTTGGCCGAAGGATTTTAAATCGTCTTTGAAAGGAAAAAACCATGAATTCTTTTAACGACGTATGGGATTCCGTTTGCGCTTATTGCCGCAATTCCATGCACGAAGTCGCCTATAATACCTGGATTAGCTCGCTTCAACCGGTGCAGTTAGACGGTTCCTGCGCCGTGATTCGCGCCAAAAGCGATTACCAGAAAACCATTGTAGAAGACCACTACCGCTCGCTGTTGCAGCAGGGGTTAGAAGAAGTGTTCGGCTTCCCCGTCTCGGTGCGGGTGGTGGCGGAAGAACAGGCAGAGGCCGCGCCCGCCGCCCCGGCGGTAGAAATGGAACCTTCCGCCGCCCACTATACCTTTGATAATTTTGTAGTCGGCTCTTCTAACAAATTCGCCCATGCGGCGTCGCTGGCGGTAGCGGCCGCGCCGGGCAAGGCCTACAATCCTTTTTTTATTTACGGCAACCCGGGGCTGGGCAAAACCCATTTGCTCAACGCCATTCGCAACGAGATTCACCGCCGCTACCCCACCCTTTCGGTCATTTACACCCAGGGCGAACCCTTTATGAACGAGGTCATCGCCGCCATTCAAACGGCCAGCACCCCCGCCCTGCGGGAGAAATACCGCAGCGCCGACGTGCTGATTATAGACGATATTCAGTTCATCGCCGGCAAAGAGTCCACTCAGGTAGAATTTTTTAACACCTTCGAGGCCCTCTACCACGCCGGCAAGCAGGTCATCTTCTCGTCCGACCGGCTGCCTAAAGACATGAAATCGCTGGACGAACGCATTCAGGGCCGGTTAGAAATGGGGTTGATTGCCGACATTCAGCAGCCGGACTTTGAAGTGCGGGTGCTCATTATTCGCCAAAAGGCGCAGGCGCTGCAATTTCAAATTCCGGAGGTGGTGGTGCAGTACATCGCCAACCAGCTTAAAAACAACGTGCGGCAGTTAGAGGGCATTGTCAACAAGCTCTACGCCTACTCCCGCTTAACAGGCGAAGAACCCTCTTTAACCAGCGTGAACAACCTGATTAACGAAATTCGCAAAGACGAGCTGCCCGAACCGGTCACCATCGACCGCATTATCGCCACCGTGGCCGCGGCTTACGACGTTTCGCCGGCCGATATTTGCTCCGCCAAGCAAACGGCCGAAATTGCCAACGCCCGGCACATTTGCATTTACGTAGCGCGAGAGGTCACCGGATTACCGCTTAAAACCATTGGCAAGAGCTTTGGCCGCAATCACGCCACCATTAGCGCTTCCATTAAAAAAATTCAAACGGACATGCGCCGCAATTCGCGGCTGCGGGCCAACATAGAAGATATGGTCAAAAACATTTCCGGCATGGCCTAACGGCGGTGCTAAAGGCTTTGCGCCGGTTTTGTTATCCTTTTTCAACCGGGCGGTTGCAAAAGTACAAAATGGTGTGTTCGTTCGACCTTTTTTGCCCCCTTTTTCCCCGGTTTTTTAAACCTTCAACCGTTGAAAATAGGTTGACAACTTTTTCACAAAGAATTTCATCCAATCACCGCCGCTTTTTTAAACAGGCAAAAATTTCCCGCAGCGCCGGCATTTGGCGGGTCGGGGCGGCTTTTCAACTTTTCAACGCCCCCTACTACTGTTACTAAAAATAAAGATAGGAATTGGCGGACGGCCCCCGAAAAAATAAAATCAAGAAACGCGTTGCACAAAACCCTGCAACCCGGCGGGCTTTTCGACGCGACAAGTAGCGGAACCAAACGCCAAAACACCAAACGCCGCCAAAAAAACAAGAGAGGACGGAGACCCCTTATGCAATTACAATGCAACCGCAAGCAGCTGAACGAGGCGCTGCAGCACGTACAGGGCGCGGTAAGCGCCAACTCCACCATTCCCGCGCTGGAAGGGATTTTATTTTCTGCCAGCGACGGCACGCTTACTTTAACCGGCTACAATATGGAAATGGGCATTACCACATCCCTGCCGGTGGCCATGGGCGCCCCGGGGCGGATGCTGCTGCCCGCCAAAACCTTTATAGAAATCGTGCGGCGGCTGCCGGGCGATGAAATCACGCTGGAAAGCAACCAAAATCACCAATGCCGCATTCAGTGCGGGGCGGCCCAGTTTTCGCTGGCCGGTATGGCGTCGGAGGATTTTCCCGAGCTGCCGCAAATTACCGGCGGCAATTCCTTTTCTTTTCACTCGGAATTGCTGGACAACATGGTGCGCATGACCCGCTTTGCCGCCGCGAAAGACGAGAATAACCCCGTGTATACCGGCATTTTGTGGGAGCTGTCAGAGGGCTGCGTGACCATGGTGGCGATGGACGGTTGGCGGCTGGCCATTCGGCAGGAGGCCATTACCAACGCAATAGAAGCCAAGTTTATTGTGCCGGAGAAAACCTTAAGCGAGGTGCTGCGGCTGCTGCCGGGGGGGGATACCCCCATTACCGTGCAGGTGAGCTTTCAGCATATTCTCTTTCAAATTGGGGAGGTCACGGTCATCTCCCGCTTAATTGGCGGCGAATTTTTTGATTATCAAACCGCCGTGCCCAAAGACAGCACCACTTGTATGACAATCGACACCCACACCCTGCTCGAGAGTATTGACCGGGTGTCGCTGGTAGTGAGCGAGCGGCTGCGGGTAGCCATTAAGTGCTTTTTCTGCAACGACGCGTTAGAGACCACCTGCGAGTCGCCCATTGGCCGGGCGAGCGATAAAATCACCGGCGAAATGGAAGGCGAAGAGCTGGAAATCGGCTTTAACAGCCGCTATTTGCTGGAGGCGCTGCGGGTGATAGAGTGCGACCGCGTGCGGCTGGAGATGAGCGGCCCCCTGTCTCCCCTGCGCATCAAGCCGCTGGAGGGGGAGAATTTCATCTTTTTGGTACTGCCGGTGCGGCTGAAGTAACCCCATGGAAATGAAAAAACAAACGGCCGCTCGGGCGGTGGCAATAACCACCCCCACCATACGGCTGTGCGACTTTTTAAAACTGGCGGGGGTCTGCCGCAGCGGGAGCGAGGCCAAAGCGGCCGTGGCGGTCGGCGGCGTCTCTGTAAATGGCAGCATCACCACGGTAAAGGGCTTGCAGCTGCGCCCCGGCGACGTGGTAACAATGGGGAACAAAACGCTTGAGGTAACGGCCAATGACGGTAAGTGAGTTCCACTGCGAAAACTTCCGCAATTTGGCGCCGCTCACCTTAACCCCCTGCGACGGGGTGAACGTGATTGTGGGCGACAACGCCCAGGGCAAAACCAATTTGCTGGAAGGGCTGTGGCTTTGCAGCGGCGCCCGCTCCTTTCGCGGGGCGAAAGAGGGCGAGCTGCCCGCCTTTGGCAAGCCCTACGCCCGGCTGCAATTAGCCTTTACCGCCGCCGGGCGGGCGCAGGCGCTTTCGCTTACCGTTGGCGGGGCCAAAAAAATTGTGCTCAACGGGGTAGAAAAACCCTCTTACGCCTCTCTGCTGCCGTCGGTTTTCGCCGTGGTGTTCGCCCCCAATCACTTGGGGCTTGTAAAAGACGGTCCGGCGGTGCGCCGCGCTTTTTTGGATTTTTCGCTCGGTCGGCTAAAACCGGCCTACGACGACTTAAAAGACCGCTACGAGCGGGCGCTTGACCAGCGCAATACTCTGCTGCGCACGCCGCCCTCCCGCTTTGGTATGGCGGAGGAGCTGCTGGGGCTGTGGGAAGACGCCATGGCCAAAACCGGCAGCGCCCTCGCCCGCCAGCGAGCGCAGTATATTACCCGTCTTGCCCCCTTTGCGGCCGCCTTTTACGGCGAGCTTGCGGGCGGCAAAGAAACCCTGACCATGCGCTACGCGGGGGCGGAGCATTCGGCCGACAACGGCGGCGAGGCTGCCTTGCGGCAGGCGCTTTTAGACTCGCGCGAGAACGACCGACGACTGGGCTACACCACCGTGGGCCCTCACCGGCACGATTTGGAGCTTTTTATTAACGACCGCCCCGCCCGCAGCTTCGCTTCGCAAGGGCAGCAGCGCTCCGCCGCGCTGGCCTTAAAGCTGGCGGAGGCGGAGGTGCTGGCCGATTACTTCGGGGAGGCCCCGGCGGTGCTGTTAGACGACGTGATGAGCGAGCTCGACCCAAACCGGCAGGAATATCTGCTTAACAAATTTTCGGGGCGGCAGGTCTTTTTAACCTGCTGCGACGTCGCCTCCGCCGCCCGGCTGGCGGCCGGTAAAATTTTTACCATTCAAAATGGAGAAGTGTATGAAAAACCGCCCCAATCGCAGCAATAAAAATCGCTTTGTTTACGTAGACCGCACCACCCTGCTGCCCCAGCGGCAGGTGGTAGGCGTGTTTGATTTAGACTCCACCACCGTGCGGGGCGACACCCGGCAGTATTTGGCGGCGGCGGAGGAAAAAGGAGAGGTCACCGCCCGCTCTGGCGAGCTGCCTCTCTCGTTTATCGTCAGTTCGCCCGGCTTCGGCCGCCAGCGGCTGCGGCTGACCGCCAACACCCCCGCCACCCTGGCCGGGCGGTTTGCCAAACCCCCGTGGGAACGCCCGGCGGAGCACGGGAATAGAGGAAAGGACTGAAAGGGCAATTATGGAACAACAACCCCTCCCAACCACTGCGGTAACCGAGCAGTACGACGCCGAACAAATTCAGGTGCTGGAAGGTTTAGAGGCCGTGCGCAAGCGCCCCGGCATGTACATTGGCTCTACCGGCGAGCGGGGGCTGCACCATTTGGTGTACGAAATTGTAGACAATTCCATTGACGAGGCGTTGGCCGGGTATTGTACCCACATAGAGGTGGATATTTTAAACGGCAACGTCATTCGCGTGGCAGACGACGGCCGGGGCATTCCCACCGGCATTAACCAAAAGTACAATCAACCGGCCGTCACCATGGTGTTTACCATGCTGCACGCCGGCGGCAAGTTCGGCGGCAGCGGCTACAAAGTCTCCGGCGGGCTGCACGGCGTGGGGGCCTCGGTGGTCAACGCCCTTTCTACCTGGCTGGAGGTAGAGGTGCACGACGGCAAACGCATTGTCACCCAGCGGTTTGAAAAAGGCGCCATGGTAACGGAACTGGTGGAAAAAGGCCCCTGCAGCGACGCCGGTACCATCGTCACCTTTCAGCCCGACCCGGACATTTTTACCGACACCACCGAGTACGACTACGACACGCTGCTCGCCCGCTTGCGGGAGCAGGCCTTTTTAAACGCCGGGGTAAAAATTACCCTGACCGACCGGCGGGAAGATCAGGACCCGAGAAGCGATTTGCTCCATTTTGAGGGCGGCATTCGCAGCTACGTAGAGTTCATCATGCACACCGCCCGGCGCGAGAACGCCCTGCCGGGGGTAATCTATCTCAGCACGGCGGAGGGGGACTCGTCTGCCGAAATCGCCTTTACCTACACAAACGGCTACGACTCCCGCGTTATCAGCTTTGCCAACAACATTCACACGGTAGACGGCGGCACGCACGAAAGCGCCTTTAAAACCGCCCTAACCCGGGTGATTAACGCCTACGCCCGCAAGTTTAAATTTTTAAAGGATAACGACAATAACTTAAAGGGCGACGATATTCAAGAGGGCATTGCCGCCGTTATCAGCGTCAAGCTGACCGACGCCCAGTTTGAAAGCCAAACCAAGTCCAAGCTCGGCAACACCTCCATGGGCACGCTGGTAAACGGGCTGGTGGGCGACAAGCTCATGACCTATTTAGAAGAAAATCCCGCCGTGGCGAAGCTTATTATCAACAAGGCCATTGCGGCCTCCAACGCCCGCGAGGCCGCCCAAAAGGCGCGGGATTTGCAGCGCAAAAACGCCGGCGGCCGGGCCAAAATGCCCGAAAAGCTGGCCGACTGTATCTCTAACAACCCCGATGAAACCGAAATTTTCATTGTAGAGGGCGACAGCGCCGGCGGCTCCGCCGTAAAGGGGCGAGACGCCAAAACCCAGGCCATTTTGCCGCTCTGGGGCAAAATGCTAAACGTAGAGAAAGCCCGTATTGACAAGGTCTATTCCAACGAAAAGCTGCTGCCGGTGGTGCTGGCGCTGGGGACCGGCATTGGGGAGGACTTTGACCTTACCCGCCTGCGCTACGGCAAAGTGTTTATTATGGCGGACGCCGACGTAGACGGCTCCCACATTCGCACGCTGCTGCTCACCTTCTTTTTCCGCTATATGCCGCAGCTCATCGAAGCCGGGCACGTGTATTTAGCCCAGCCGCCGCTGTACAAGGTGTTTAAAGGCAAAAAGCACCTCTACGCCTTCAGCGACGAGGAGCGGGATTTATACATTGAGCAGCTGGGCGGCGGCGACGTGCAGCGCTACAAGGGCCTGGGCGAAATGGACGGTAAACAGCTGTGGGAGACCACCATGGACCCCGCCTTTCGCATTGCGCTGCGGGTAAATATGGAGGACGCCGAAAAGGCCGACCGCATTTTTACCCTGCTTATGGGCGACGAAGTGGAACCCCGGCGGGATTTCATTGAACAAAACGCGCGCTACGTGCAGAATTTAGACGTATAAGGCGCGGCAGAAAGGGCGGTACAGTACCGATATGGCAATACAAACGGTTACCTGCCCGGCGTGCGGGGCGCAGCAGGCCCCGCTGGCGGGCGAAGACGGCGGCATGAAGTGCGCCTTTTGCGGGCAAAGCATTGACCTGCCGGAGGGGGTTTCGGCCTTAGAAGACGAACAATGGGCCGGCAGTTACGACGAGGCGGCAGAAGCCGCAGCCCCGCGGCTGACCCCGGAGGGCGAAGCGGTAAAAGCGGTGTTCGTGTTAAGCGAAACCGAGGTAGGCGACGCCTTTTATTTGTCGGGCAAAGTAAAAGAGCGCAAATGGCTGCTGGTGGTCGAAACGGCGGTGCTGGCGGCGCTGGGGCTCGGTATGTTAATCATGAATATTTTAGGGCTGCTCGGCCGGGCGGGCATTCAGCCCCCGCCGGTTATGAACTGGGTGTACGTGGTCGTTTGCCTGGGGCTGCTGCCGGTGATTTGGCTGCTGCCCGAGCGCACCCGCAAAAAGATGATTCGCACCGCCACCAGCGGCAACCAGTTAACCGTTACGCTGTATGACAATTTGCTGACGGTGCATATAGAGGGGCGCGACGAAGCCGACGACTGGCAGCAGCCCTACGACGGAAGCTATGCTTTAACCGAAGGCAAGGGGCTGTTTGTGCTCACCTTAAAAAGCGGCCAGCTGCTGGTGATTCCCCGCCGCTGCTTCACGGCGGAGCAGGAGGCCCAAACCGAGGCCCGCTTGCACCGCGGGCAGGGGGGCGGCGCCCCGGCGGATGAGCGAAAGGACGAGGGTAAGGTATGAACGAGACAGAACAAAACGCCGGCGGCCGGCTGATAGACGTAGAAATTGTAGACGAAATGCAAAAGGCCTACCTGGATTATTCCATGTCGGTCATCGTCGGCCGGGCGCTGCCGGACGTGCGCGACGGCTTAAAGCCGGTGCACCGGCGCATTCTTTACACCATGTATGAAAACGGCCTTTCGCCAGACAAGGCCTACCGCAAGTGCGCCGACACCGTAGGCGCGGTGCTGGGGCGGTACCACCCCCACGGCGACGCTTCGGTTTACGACGCGCTGGTGCGCATGGCGCAGGATTTTTCGCTGCGGTATATGATGATAGACGGGCAGGGCAACTTTGGCTCTATAGACGGGTACCCCGCCGCCGCCTACCGGTATACCGAGGCGCGGCTGAGCAAAATCGCCATGGAAATGCTGCGGGATATTGACAAAGAAACGGTGGCCTTTCAGTCGAACTACGACGACCGCCTAAAAGAACCCGTCACCCTGCCCTCCCGCATTCCCAGCTTACTTGTCAACGGCTCGGCCGGTATTGCGGTGGGCATGGCCACCAACATTCCCCCCCACAATTTGGGGGAGGTGGTCGACGCCCTTTGCTACCTGATAGACAACCCGGAGGCCGAGCTGGCCGACCTTTGCCGCTTTATTAAGGGGCCGGACTTCCCCACCGGCGGCGTTATTATGGGGCAGGCGGGCATTCGCGCCGCCTACGCCACCGGCAAGGGCAAAATTACCCTGCGCGGCCGGGCGGAAATAGAAGAAAGCCACGGCAACAGCTACCGCATTGTCATTACCGAAATCCCCTACATGGTCAACAAGCAAAAGCTGGTAAAGTCCATGGTGGATTTAATGAAAGAAAAGCGGGTAGAGGGCATAGACGACATTGTAGACTACTCCAGCAAAGAGGGTATGCGCATTGTCGTAGAGCTCAAAGCCTCCGCCAATCCGCAGGTAGTGTTAAATCAGCTTTACTCTTTCACCCAGCTGCAAGACACCTTCGGCGTGATTATGCTGGCGCTGGTAGACGGCGCGCCGAAAATCCTCTCGCTTAAAGAGATGTTGCAGCACTACGCCGATTATCAGTTTGAAATTGTAGAGAATCGCACCCGCTACGAGCTTAAAAAAGCGCAGGAGCGCGCCCATTTGCTGGAGGCGCTCAAAACCGCGCTGGACTTTATAGACGAGGTGGTGCGGTTAATCCGCGCCAGCAAAACCATTGCAGAAAGTAAGGCGGCGCTGGCCGAGCGCTTTGGGTTTGACGACGTGCAAACCACCGCCATTGTGCAAATGCCGCTCGGCCGCCTAACCGGGCTGGAAAAGCAGAAAATTGAAGACGAGCTGAACGCCCTGCACGCCGCCATTGCGGAGTATACCGCCATTTTGGCGGACGGCGGCCGCATTTGGGGGCTGGTCAAGGACGAAGCGCTGCAGGTGCGCGACCGCTTTGTAGACGACCGCCGCACCGAAATTACCGCCGTAAGCGGCGAAGTGGATATTGAAGATTTAATCCCGAACGAAGAGTGCGTGCTGACTTTAACCAGCATGGGCTATATGAAGCGCCAGCCGACCGACACCTACCGCGCCCAGCGGCGGGGCGGCAGGGGGCTTTCTGGTATGACCCGGCGAGAGGAAGACGTGGCCCAGGCCATGTTTACCTGTATGTCGCACGAAACGGTGCTTTTCTTCACCAATTTAGGGCGGGTTTACCGGCTGAAGGCTTATGAAGTGCCGGAGTCCTCCCGCACCGCCAAGGGCATGAATATTGTCAACATTTTGCCCCTGCTCGCAGAGGAAAAGGTCACCGCCATGATTCGGGTCGAAAACCCCGAAGCCACCCCTTACCTGTGTATGCTCACCCGCGGCGGCATTTTAAAGCGCACCCCTCTTTCGGCTTATGACAACATCCGCCGGGGCGGCATTATCGCCATCGACTTAGACGAGGGCGACGAGCTGCGCTGGGTGCGGCTGACCACCGGGGAAGACGATTTGCTGGTGGCTACCAAAAAGGGCATGGCCATTCGCTTTCACGAGAGCGACGCGCGGCTGATTGGCCGCACGGCGCGCGGGGTGCGGGCCATTCGGCTCTCCTCTGAAAAGGGCGACGAAGTAGTAGGGCTGGCGCTGGTGCGCGAAGGGGCGGATTTGATGACCGTAACCGAAACGGGCTACGGCCGCCGCAGCGACTTTGGCGACTACCGCCTGCAAAACCGCGGCGGGCTGGGGCTGACCAACTACAAAACCGCGCTGTATGGCGACGTGGCCGCCGTGGGCGATATAGACGACGGGCAGGACGTGATTCTCATCTCTGAAGCGGGCGTGATTATCCGCATTCCCTCCGCCACCGTCAGCCGGTACGCCCGCACCGCCAAGGGCGTGAAGGTGATGCGGCTGGACGAAGCCGACCGGCTGGTGAACATGACTTACGCCGAGGCGGAAGAAGGCGGCGAAGCCGCAGAAATCGGCGAAATGGAAGCACCCGAGGAAGCTGGCGAGGCAGCCGAAACCGGCGAGGCCGGTGAAGCAATCGAAACACCCGCTGAGTAAGTAAATAGGCAATACAAGCAGGGTACAATGCGCCTGACGCGGCGCGATTTCTTAGTAGGCTTTGTTGTAAACCTTGCAAAGAAAAAATCGCGCCGCGGCAGGTCGAAGATTTTTGGGGAGAGCGCCCGTCGATGACTGCAAGGCGTGCGCTTGCAGCCGTACTTTGTGT
>CANQGN010000018.1 GCA_947623215.1 uncultured Clostridia bacterium | reverse complement strand
GTGCAGGGTCTCGTAGCTTTGCTTGTGGTAGGTCTCTTGAAAGAGGATATAGGTGCCAATACCGGCTTCTTTCAGCTTGCGGTAGTTTTCCACCGTGGTGGCGGCAATGTTCACGTTCACCCGCCGAATGGCGCCGTTTTTGTGGTGAATGCCGTAAATGGTGCGAATGCTCTCTAAAATATACTCTATAGGGTTGTTGACCGGGTCTTCGCCCGCCTCTATGGCCAGCCGCTTGTGGCCCATGTCTTGCAGGGCGGTTACTTCTTTTACAATTTCCTCTTGCGTGAGCTTTTTGCGGGGAATGTGCTTGTTCTGGTGGTGGTAGGGGCAGTAGGTGCAGCCGTTTACGCAGTAGTTGGATAGATAAAGCGGCGCAAAGAGCACAATGCGGTTGCCGTAAAAGTCTTTTTTAATTTGCCGGGCGAGGGCGTACATTTTTTCTACCCGGCCGGGGTCCTCGCAGGCGAGCAAAACCGAGGCCTCGCGGTGGGTAAGCCCGCCCCGGCGGGCGGCTTTGTCGAGTAATGAATCAATGAGCGGCCAGTTTTCTTTGTTTTGGTCGGCGTAGGCCAGCGAATCTACAATTTCTTCGTGGCAAATGAATTCTTCCGCTTTCATGGATTTGGGGTTATACTGTGCCATAACGGGTTTCCTTTCTTTTAAAAAAACCGGCGGTTCTTTGCTTTTGGCAAACAAAACGCAAAGAACCGCCGGGGGGGGTGGGACAATCAAAAAAACGAGTCGGTTCTTTCAACGCAGAACGTGCTTTGCTGTTAGAACGTTGGATAATAAAGTTTATAAAACCAGCGAGGGGGCGGAGTAGACCCGACCGGCCAGCTCTTGGTTGAGCAAATACAGGCTTTTGGGGTCGTCGCCAAAGAGTTCAAACTTTTTCACCATGGCGGTGGCGTTGGTTTCTTCTTCGCCCTGTTCCTTCACAAACCAGTCGAGGAACTGCATGGTGCGAAAATCTTTTACCGCGTAGGCCGCCTCGTAAATGGTGTGAATGAGGCCGGTAACGTATTGCTCATGCTCCAGCCCCGCTTTTAAGGGGTCAATTAGGGCGGTAAAGGTTTTGTCGGGCTTGGCTATAGCCTCCAGCGTGACCGGCAGGCTGTTGTTTTGCAGATATTTTACAAACAGCATGGCGTGGTCGCGCTCTTCTTGCGCCTGCACGGTGTACCAGTTGCCAAAGCCGTCTAAATCATGGTCAATGTAAAAATTGGCCATGTCGAGGTACAGGTAGGCGCTGTAAAGCTCTTTGTTAATTTGCTCGTTGAGCAGTTCGGTAACCTTTTTGTCTAACATACATAATTCCTCCTGACAAATTTTTTTATGCAAGCGGGAACCCCCGCTATACTTACAAAAACAATGCTTCCAGCACAAACACCGTGCCGCAGCAGGCCGCCGCTACCGCGGGCAGGCTGCACTGGGCGTAGGCCAGCGCCACCCCTACCGCCATGGCCGCCAGCCCAACCAAAGGAGAAGCGGTAGCCTCTAAAATAGCGGGAAAGGTCATAACCGACAGGGTAACGTAGGGCACGTAATATAAAAACGAACGGATAAAGCGGTTTTGAATACGACCGCGCACCAGCACCAGCGGCAGCGCCCGTATGGCGTAGGTGACGGCAAACATGACCGCAATGTAAAGCCAGTTGTTGTGGGTCATGAGGCTTCACCCTCCGGCGGGGGGAGCAGCAGCGCGGCGAAGCCCGCCAGCAGCAGGGTAAGGGCAATGGTTTTGACCCCCGTTTCTACCCCCGCCAAAAAGGGCAGGCGGTTAACGGCATAGCTGGCGGCAAAGCTGAGGGCCACCAGCCCCCCAAGCGAGCGGCTGCGGCGGGTGGGGGGAATAACAATGGCCAAAAACATACCGAACAGCCCCACGCCCAGCGCCCGCACCAGCCGGCCCGGCAGTACGCCGCCCATTACCACGCCCACCACTGTGCCCAGCGACCAGCCGGGCAGGGCGAGGGTCATAATGCCGTAGGTGTAAGCTGGGGCGAGGGTGCCCTCTACCGCGGCCGAAAGGCCGAAAATCTCGTCTGTTACGTCCCACCCCAAGGCCAGCCGGTGAAAAAGCGGCAGCTTGGGGGGAAGCTTTTGCGAGAGCGCGCAGGACATTAAAAAGTAGCGGGCGTTGACAATGAGGGTCATCAGCGCAGTTTGAAAGTAAGAGGCGCCGGCGGCGATTAACGAAAAGCCGGCAAATTCACCGGCGGAGGCGTTAAGGCAAAAGCTGGCCACCCCGGCCTGCAGGGCAGAAAGCCCCGCTTGTTTTGCCGCCAGCCCCAAACCGACCGCCACCGCAAAGTAGCCCAGCGCCACGGGAATACCGTCGCGCAGTCCGCTGCGGTAGGGGTGCTGCATGGCGTTTGGCCTCCTTTCCATCTTCCTATATTATACACCCCTTTTTGGCGTTCGTAAAGTCCTTTTTTTAAAAAACCCGCCGGGCAGGCAAACGGGTGGGTTTGCCTGCCCGGCGAGGGGGTTGCTAGCTTGCATTTTTGGGTTACTTGCCGCTGTCGCCGTAGTTCGAGAGTACGCGGGCGGAGGGGTCGTTCACCCGGCAGCCCTCCCAGGCGGGATTGGGCATCCAAAAGTCGGCTATCATGCCCGCCTGGCCGGGGTAATATTGCTCAAACAGCTCGCGGTAGAGCAGCGACTCTTTGGTAAAGGGGGCGGCGTAGGCGTACTCCGCCCGCTTACGCTCAAACTCTTCGTCGGTGTAGCGGGTCTCGGCGTAGGCTTTCAGCTCGTCTACCATCGAGTGGCCCACGGCGTCGCTGAAGGCCGCCTTTTCGCGCATTAAAATATCCTGCGGCAAATAGTCGCCCGCAAAGGCGCGGCGGAGCAAATATTTGCCCTTGCCGTAAACGTTGCGCTTCATGGCGGGGTCAATCGACATCACGTAATCCACAAAATCCAAATCGCCAAAAGGCACCCGCGCCTCTATGGAGTTGACCGAAATGCAGCGGTCGGCCCGCAGCACGTCGTACATGTGCAGCTCCCGCACCCGCTTTTGCGATTCTTTTTGAAATTCCTCGTCGCTGGGGGCAAAGTCGGTGTATTTGTAGCCAAACAGCTCGTCGGAGATTTCGCCGGTCATGAGCACCCGCACGTCGGTGGTTTCGTGAATGGCGCGGCAGAGCAAATACATGCCCATGCTGGCGCGAATGGTGGTAATGTCCCATGTGCCGAGGGCGGCCACCACCTCCGGCAGGGCGGCAATCACTTCTTCCGCCGTCATGTATACTTCCGTATGCTCGGCGTGTAAATATTCGGCCACCTCGCGGGCGTATTTTAAGTCTATGGCGTCTTTCGACATGCCAATGGCAAAGGTGCGAATGGGCTTTGCCAGCAGCCGGGCCGAAACGGCGCAGACTAAGGAGGAGTCCAGCCCGCCCGAAAGCAAAAAGCCTAAGGGGGCGTCGGCGTCCAGCCGCTTTTCAATGCCGGCGGTCAGCCGGGTGCGAATGCCGGTGCAAATTTCGTCTAGATCGCCCGTTAGTACGCTTTTTACCTGCGTTACGTCGCGGTAGCGCACAAACCGGCCACGAGCGTAGTAGTGCCCGGGGGGGAAGGGCAGCACCTTTTGGCAAAGCCCCACCAGATTTTTGGGTTCCGAGGCAAACACAATGTCCCCGCCGGGGTCGTACCCGTAATAGAGCGGGCGAATGCCAATGGGGTCGCGGGCGGCAATCCACTCGTCGGTTTGGCCGTCGTATAATATCAGGGCGAACTCGGCGTCCAGCATTTGGAACATATCGAGCCCGTACCGCTCATAAAGCGGCAGCAAAATTTCACAGTCCGAGCCGCTGGTAAAGGCGTAGCCTTGCGCTTCCAGCTGCTTTTTGAGCGGGCGAAAGCCGTAAAGCTCGCCGTTGCAGGCCACCATGCGGCCGCCCCGGCAAAAGGGCTGCATCCCTTCTTCGCTAAGCCCCATAATGGCCAGCCGGTGAAAGGCCAGGCGACCCTTGCCCGCCGGCAGCACCCGAGACATATCCGGCCCGCGCGAGGCGGTTTGGTGAAAGCCGCGCTCAAACTCTTCTAAAGAAAGCGAGCTGCCGGTGCAGCCCATAATGGAACACATAATGGGATTCCTCCGCAACAGAGTAATGATAGGGGAAAAGCGCCGGTTGCCGTACCAAAGGCGCCGCCGGCGCTCCTCCCCGCGAATGGGGTAAAATAAACGGTTAGAACTGCTCAATATCCTGCAACGCGTCGAAGCCTTCTTCGCCGGTGCGGACTTTAATCACGTTCTCTACGTCGTACACAAAGATTTTGCCGTCGCCAATGTGGCCGGTGTAAAGCACCTTTTTGGCGGTCTCTACTACCTGCCCAACCGGCACCTTGCTTACCACTATGCAAACCTGAATTTTCGGCAGCAGCGAGGGTTCTACCTCTACGCCGCGGTAATATTCCGGCTTGCCCTTTTGCACGCCGCAGCCCAGCACGTGGGTTACGGTCATGCCGGTAATGCCAATGGCCAGCATGGCGTTTTTCAGCGCTTCCAGGCGGGCCTCTTTGCACACAATTTCTACCTTGGTCAGCTTGGTGCCGTCGGCCGCCACCTTTTTCTCAAAGGTGGGTACGGCCTTTACTTCTACCGCTTCGGCCTCCGGTACGTCGCCGGTTACCGCCACGGGGGCGTCGTCGTCTTCATCTACGTACTCCGGCAGCATAGAGAACCCGGCATAGGCGCTGGCAAGGCCGTGCTCGGTGGCATCCAGTCCTTCGGTTTCTTCCTCCCGGCTGACCCGCAGCCCCACGCAGGCTTTAATAACCAAAAAGGTAATGGTAATGGTAACGGTCGTCCACAGCGCTACGCTGGCAAAGCCCAGCAGCTGCAAGCCCAGCAGCTCAAACCCGCCGCCGTAAAACAGGCCGGTAATCGTTTTGCCGGAGGCATTGGCAATGGAGTACCCGGGGGCGGAAGAAGTGGCAAACAGCCCTACCGCCAGCGTGCCCCAAATGCCGTTAAAGCAGTGCACCGCCACGGCGCCTACGGGGTCGTCTATATGCAGCTTATAATCGAGCAGCCACACGCCAAAGACCACCAGCACCCCCGCCACGGCGCCAATGCAAATGGCGCCGAAGGCGTCGGTTACGTCGCAGGGGGCGGTAATGGCCACCAGACCGGCAAGGGACGCATTGAGGCACATAGAAACGTCCGGCTTGCCGTATTTTACCCAGGTAAACACCATGCACACCACGGTGGCCACCGAGGGGGCAATGGTGGTGGTGAGGAAAATGGAACCCAGCTGCTCTACGGATGTGGCAGCCGCGCCGTTAAAGCCGTACCAGCCCAGCCACAAAATGAACACGCCCAGCGCGCCCATGGCAATGTTGTGCCCGGGGAAGGCCCCCACCTTTACCACCTTGCCGGCGGCGTCGCGCTTAAACTTGCCAATGCGGGGGCCGAGGATTTTGGCGCCCACCAGCGCCGAAATGCCGCCCACCATGTGAATGGCGCAGGAACCGGCGAAGTCGTGAAAGCCCATTTGCGCCAGCCAGCCGCCGCCCCAAATCCAGTGGGCCTCTATGGGGTAAATGAGAGCCGAAATCACGCCCGAGTAAATGCAGTAAGAGAGGAACTTGGTGCGCTCGGCCATGGCGCCGGAAACAATGGTGGCGGTGGTGGCGCAAAAGACGAGGTTAAAAACGAAGTTCGAGAAATCAAAGTTGGCGTAGGCGGTAAAAATGTCAAACCCCGGCTTGCCGATGAGGCCCAGCAAATCTTCGCCCAGCAGCAGGCTGAAGCCGATGAGAATAAACATAACCGTGCCAATACAAAAGTCCATGAGGTTCTTCATAATGATGTTGCCGGTGTTTTTGGCGCGGGTAAAGCCCGCTTCTACCATGGCAAAACCGGCTTGCATCCAAAAAACCAGCGCAGCGCCGATTAAAAACCAAACGGCAAACACTTCGGAACCGACGGCCTCTTGAATGGTGGTTAAAAGCGTGGAGTCCATAAGAGAATCTTCCTTTCACGAATCAATGATAAATGGAGCGGATTATTTTACGCTGAAAAGCAGGTCGCCGTAAGAGGGGTAGGGCCAGTATTCGGCGGCGGTCATGGTTTCCAGCTCGTCTACCGTGGCCCGCAGCTCGTTCATGGCGGCAAATACGGCGTCTTTGTAGTAGCGGGCTTCGGCCGCGGCGTCGCCCTCCTGCGGCACTTGCAGCAGCTCCTGCTCCAGCGCCTTTACGCGGTCGTACGCAGAGGCAGCCAGCTGCGAGAGCTTTTCGGCCAGCTCCTGCTCGTAAGAGGCGGTAAGGGCGGGGGAGAGGGAGCGTTTATCCAGCGCGGCGGCGGTGAGCTCGTGCACGTAAGACGAGACCGCCGGTAAAATGTCTTTGCGGGCCATGTCTACCATGGTAAGGGCCTCTATATTCAGCACCTTGCAGTAGTTTTCCAGCAAAATCTCACAGCGCGAGCGCATTTCCGCTTCGGTAAAGACCCGGTGCTCGGTAAAGAGCTTTACGTTCTTTTCGTGCAAAAAGTAGGGCAGGCAGTCGGCGGTGGATTTTAAGTTGAGCAGCCCCCGGCGCTCGGCCTCAGCAAGCCAGGCGTCGTCGTAGCCGTTGCCGTTAAAGATAATGCGCTTGTGCTCGGCAATGACGGTTTTAATGAGGTCGTGCAGAGCAGATTCAAAGTCGGCCGCCCCTTCCAGCTGGTCGGCAAACTGCTTTAATTCTTCCGCCACGGCGGTGTTGAGCACCACGTTGGGGCCGGAGACCGAGGCGGAGGAGCCCAGCATACGGAACTCGAACTTATTGCCGGTAAAGGCAAAGGGAGAGGTGCGGTTGCGGTCGGTCGAGTCTTTGGGGAAGCGGGGCAGCATGTGCACGCCTACCTTTAACAGCTCTTTTTCTTTGCCGCAGTAGGGCAGGTCCTGCTCTATGGCGGCCAGCACTTCTGAAAGCTCGCTGCCTAAAAAGATAGAAAGCACGGCGGGGGGCGCTTCGTTGGCGCCAAGGCGATGGTCGTTGCCGGCCGAGGCGACCGAAATGCGCAGCAAATCCTGATAATCGTCTACCGCTTTAATGACGGCGCACAAAAAGAGCAGGAACTGGGCGTTCTCATACGGCGTTTCGCCGGGGTTGAGCAAGTTGACCCCCGTGTTGGTAGAAATGGACCAGTTGTTGTGCTTGCCGCTGCCGTTTACCCCGGCAAAGGGCTTTTCGTGCAGCAGGCAAACCATGTGGTGGCGGCGGGCGACCTTTTGCATAAGTTCCATGGTAAGCTGGTTGTGGTCGGTGGCCACGTTGGTGGTGCCAAAAATGGGGGCCAGCTCGTGCTGGGCGGGGGCGACCTCGTTATGCTCCGTTTTGGCCAAAATGCCCAGCTTCCACAGCTCTTCGTTGAGCTCCTTCATGTAGGCCTGCACCCGGGGCTTAATGGTGCCAAAGTAGTGGTCCTCTAACTCCTGCCCCTTGGGCGGCCGTGCGCCAAAGAGGGTGCGCCCGGTGTAAATTAAGTCTTTGCGGCGGTTGTAAACGTCTTCGTCAATTAAAAAGTATTCCTGCTCCGGGCCTACCTCGGCTTTGACCGACTGCACCTCTTCGTTGCCGAAGAGTTTCAGCACCCGCAGCGCCTGCTTGTTGATGGCGTCCATCGAGCGCAGCAGGGGGGTCTTTTTGTCCAGCGCTTCGCCGCTGTAAGAGGAGAAGGCGGTGGGAATACACAGCACGCCGTCTTTAATAAAGGCGAAAGAGGTGGGGTCCCAAGTGGTGTAGCCCCGCGCCTCAAAGGTCGCGCGCAGCCCGCCGGAGGGGAAGGAAGAAGCGTCCGGTTCGCCCTGGATGAGCTCTTTGCCGGAGAACTCCATAATCACCCGGCTGCCGTCGGTCGGCGAAATAAAGCTGTCGTGCTTTTCGGCCGTAATGCCGGTCATGGGCTGGAACCAGTGGGTGTAGTGGGTGGCGCCTTTTTCTATGGCCCAGTCTTTCATGGCGTTGGCCACCACCGTGGCAACGGAGGCGTCCATCCGCTTGCCGTTTTTCAGCGTAAGCTGCAGCTGCTTGTAGGTTTCTTTCGGCAGGCGCTGTCGCATAACGGAATCGTTAAATACGTTGCTCCCAAACAGTTCGGATACGGTAGACGTCATTGTTCAAGTCCCCTTTTTTAAAATTTCGCCTGCAAAAAACCGGCAGCAGCGGGGGCGCTCTTTTGGGGTGCAAAAGAAACGCGCACGACGCCATTGCCGGTTTTGCGGGATATTCGATTGGGTGGGTTTAGGTTCGCCATATGTAGCGCAAACCCGTTGAAATAAAAGAAACGGCGCGCAAAGGAGGGGGCCCCCTCATCTGCGACGCCGTTGCCGTTTCAACACGCACAGTATAATCCCGCCGGGCGAGTTTGTCAACCCCTTTTTTGGAAAATTTTTTAAAAATTTTTTTGCCGCGGGGGGAGCGGGGGCGGATTTTTCGCCCGAAAGCCCGCCCAGATTTTTCGCCCGAAAGCCCGCCCGCCCTCTTGACAAAACCGGCGGCGGTCGTTATAATAAATAAGAAGAATATCACGGGTGAGCAAAGGCGTTCATCGAAACCCCGGGAGGCAGGGTCTCCCGTGACGGGCTTTCGGTGAGCGCCTGTCTGTTTAGGCGGGGATATACCAAGTTATCCCCCGCCAACCAACCGGCGAAAGGAGCAGGCAATATGTACACGTTGCAAGAGATTATGACCTACGTAAAGGAGGAAAACGTGCAGTTTATTCGGCTGGCGTGTTGCGACATTCACGGTCGGCAAAAGAATATTTCCATTATGCCCGGCGAGCTGGAGCGGGCCTTTACCAAGGGCGTTTCGTTTGACACCTGGGCCATTGCCGGCTTTGACGACGAGGTAAAGTCCGACCTCTTTTTGCACCCCGACCCCTCTACCCTTACCGTGCTGCCCTGGCGCCCGGCCAACGGCCGGGTGGTGCGCATGTTTTGCGATATTTGCCGGCCGGACGGCAGCCGGTACGAGCGCGACGGCCGTTACCTTTTGCAACAGGCGGTGGCCGCCGCCGGGCAAATGGGCGTTTCGTGCAGCTTTGGCGCGGAGGTAGAGTTTTACCTCTTTCGGGCGGACGAACAGGGCAACCCCACCCCCACCCCCTTTGACGCGGCGGGGTATATGGACATAGCGCCGGAGGATAAGGGCGAAAACGTGCGGCGGGAAATTTGCTTTACCTTGCTTGAAATGGGCATTCAGCCCGAAAGCTCGCACCACGAAAAAGGCCCCGGCCAAAACGAGGTAGACTTTCGCTGCAGCGACCCCCTAACCGCCGCCGATCAGGTGGTTACCTTTCAGTCGGTGGTGAAAACGGTGGCCACCCGCAACGGCCTGTACGCCGACTTTTCGCCCAAGCCCATCAAAGGGCAAACGGGCAACGGAATGCACGTGAATATGTCGGTGCGGTCTGCGGACGGCCGCGACTGCCTGCGCCCCTTTATGGCCGGCGTGCTAAACCACATTCGCGAGCTCACCTTCTTTTTAAATCCGTCGGAGGAGTCTTACCGGCGGCTGGGTGAAAAGGCCGCCCCGCAGTACATTACCTGGTCGCCCGAAAATCACTCGCAGCTGGTGCGCATCCCGGCGGAGCGGGGAGAGCGGGCGCGTATGGAGCTGCGCTCGCCCGACCCCACCGCCAACCCCTACGTGGCCTTTGCCCTGCTGCTGCACGCGGGGTTAGACGGTATTCGCCGGGGGTTAGACCCGGGCGAACCCTCCAACGTGAATTTATTTTTGGCAGACGATTCGGTAACCGCCGGGTTTGAAAAACTGCCCGCCACCCGTGCGCAGGCGCTGGCTTTGGCCCGCCAAAGCGCCTTTGTGGCGGCCCATTTACCGGCGGGCTATTTGGCGCAGTTCTAATATTCGGTAAGCCGTAAGCCCCGCGCACACACCGCGCGGGGGGAGAAAGGGGGGCGCTTTATGCGGCAAACCGAAGCGGAATTTCGGGTTCTGGTGGTTTCGTCTTCTCAAAAGGTAGTAGACTATTTGGCGGCTTTGCTGGCCGGCCCGCCCTTTGTGGCGGCCGGTCGGGCGGCAAGCGCGGGCGAGGCCCGCCGGGCGCTGGTAGACGCCGCGTATGATTTGGTGCTCATTAACACCCCCCTGCCGGACGAATTCGGCAGCCAGCTTGCGGTAGACGTTGCCCAGCAATACCCCGCCGTGGGGGTGGTGCTGTTTACCTCTGCCGAGGCATACGAGCAGGTAACCGCGGGGGTAGAGGGAGCGGGCGTGCTTACCCTGGCCCGCCCGGGCACCCACCAGAGCATTTACCAGGCGGTGCGCTTAGCGGCGGCGGCCTGCCAAAAGGTGCGGGTGGTGGCCGCCCGCGCCCAGAGCTTGGAAGAAAAAATGGCAGAGATACGGGTGGTAAACCGCGCCAAGTGGCTGCTGGTAGAGCAGCTGCACATGACCGAGCCGGAGGCCCACCGATATATAGAAAAAACGGCGATGGATCGCTGCGTAAAGCGCAGAGAGATTGCCGAGGGGATTATACAAACCTACGGAAAATAGGAGCGAGAGCAATATGACAAAGTATATTTTTGTAACCGGCGGCGTGGTTTCGGGGCTGGGCAAGGGCATTACGGCGGCCTCACTAGGGCGGCTGCTCAAGGCCCGGGGGTTAAAGGTTGCGGCCCAAAAGCTCGACCCCTACATTAACGTAGACCCCGGCACCATGAGCCCCTACCAGCATGGGGAGGTGTACGTAACCGAAGACGGCGCCGAAACCGACTTGGACTTGGGCCATTACGAGCGGTTTATAGACGAAGACTTAAACCAGTTTTCCAACCTCACCACCGGCAAGGTCTACTGGAACGTGCTCAACAAAGAGCGCCGGGGGGAGTATTTGGGTTCTACCGTGCAGGTCATTCCCCACGTGACCAACGAAATAAAAGACTTTATTTACAGCGTGGGCAAAAAAACCGACGCCGACGTGGTGATTACCGAAATCGGCGGCACCACCGGCGACATTGAAAGCCAGCCCTTTTTAGAGGCCATTCGGCAGGTGGGGCTGGAGGTCGGGCGCGAAAACGCCCTGTATATTCACGTAACGCTGGTGCCCTTTTTGCGGGGGTCAGACGAACACAAAACCAAGCCCACCCAGCACTCGGTAAAAGAATTGCAGGGCATGGGCATTCACCCCAACCTGATTGTGCTGCGGTGCGACGAGCCGCTCGAAAAAAATATTTTTGATAAAATCTCGCTTTTTTGCAACGTAAAGCCCGACTGCGTGATTGAAAACCGCACCATTCCGGTGCTTTACGAGGCGCCGGTGATGTTAGAGAAAAACCGCTTTTCCGACATTGTCTGCCGGGAGCTCAACCTGCAAACCCCGCCGCCGGATTTGCGCGAGTGGAACGACATGCTGGAGCGTATTCGCACCCGCAGCAAAAAGGTGACCATTGGGCTGGTGGGCAAGTACGTGCGGTTGCACGACGCCTACCTTTCGGTGGCCGAGGCGCTGCGCCATGCCGGTTACCAGCACGGCGCACGGGTAGAAATACAGTGGATAGACAGCGAAACGGTAACCGACGACAACGCCGCCGAGGCGCTGCGCGGCTGCGACGGGCTGCTGATTCCCGGCGGGTTCGGCCACCGCGGCATAGAGGGCAAAATTGCCACCGCCCGCTACGCCAGAGAGCAGGGCGTGCCCTACCTTGGCATTTGCCTTGGTATGCAAATTGCGGTAATCGAATACGCCCGCCACGTCTGCGGGCTGGCGCAGGCCAATTCCGGCGAATTTGACGAAGACAGCCCCCACAAGGTAATAGACTTTTTGCCCGACCAGAACGCGACGGTAAACAAGGGCGGCACCCTGCGGCTGGGGGCCTACCCCTGCAAGGTGGTCCCGGGCACGGTGCTGCACCGCTGCTACGGCAAAGACGAAATCGCCGAGCGCCACCGCCACCGGTATGAGTTTAACAACGACTACCGCGAAACCTTAACCGCCGCCGGACTTGCCGTTAGCGGTACTTCGCCGGACGGTTACATAGTAGAAACGGTAGAGCTGCCCGGTCACCCCTTCTTTGTGGGGGTGCAGTTTCACCCGGAGTTTAAGTCGCGCCCCAACAAGCCCCATCCCCTCTTTTTGGGGCTGGTGGGCGCCGCGCTGCAGCGGCGGGAATCGTAGACCTTCGCAGCAAATAGGGACTTCCCAAACGCCCAAAAGTGTGGTATAGTAAGAATAGCGTAAAAGCGGCGCCTTTCTTTTAGAAAACCGGCGCTCCCCCTTTTGGGATTTGATACAAATCAAGGAGGTTCTTTCATGAAAAAATTTCTGAGTATGCTTTTGTGCTTTGGCCTGCTGTGCGGCTGCGTGGGCGCGGGCAGCATTGCGGCAACGGCCGATTCGGCCTTTTCCACCCCCGGGTTTTTCAGCGACTACATGCTCTTTCAGCAGAAAAAGCCCATGAACGTGTGGGGCAAGGCCACCGCCGGGCACACGGTGAAGGGCGAGCTTTATAAAACCGGCGCTGCCGCCCCGCTGGAAACGGTAGAAGCCACCGCGGGGGAAGACGGCAGCTGGTCGCTTGCCTTCAGCGCCCGCGCGGGCGGGTACGATTCTTACCGCCTGACCCTGTACGACAACGGCGCCGCCGCCAAAACTATTGAAGAAATTGTCATTGGCGAGCTGTGGCTGGCCACCGGCCAATCTAACATGGAGTACCCGCTGGACCGCGCCGTGGGCGGGCAGGAGGCCATGAACAACGCCAACGATAAATACCTGCGGGTATTGCTGATGCCCAACGACCCGGTGGGGCTTACGGCCGCCCACCCCGCCCGTCCGACGTATGACATTGCCAATTGCCGCTGGGGCTGGGGCGCCAGCGCCGGCGACATCAGCGGCATGGCCGCGCTGGCCTATTTTGCGGCGCAGGAGCTGCGGGCCAACTTAAACGTGCCGGTGGGCATTATCAATGCGGCGCTGGGGGCTACCTCCATTCAGGTGTGGCTTTCGCGCGAGAGCATTGACCATAACCTTACGGTGAAGCGGGCGCTGGAGCAGGCGGGGCTTTACCGCACCGAGCGCAACTTCACCGACGCGGTTCAGGATTACCGCATGATGACCGCCATGTATAACACCAAAATCGGCCCGCTGGCGGGCATGAACCTTTCGGGGGTGTTCTGGTGCCAGGGCGAGACCAACCGCGACGGCCTGCCCAGTTCTACCGGCTATTACACGGCGGCGCTGGAAACGCTGGCAGAATGCTACAGCGATACCTTTGGCTTTGAAAAGGGCGATATTCCCGTCATGGTCATCAACATCGCCTGCCACCCCTACAAAAACGACCCCCAAAATATCCCCAAGTGGATTGAAGAGGTGGCCGACGCGGCCGCCATTCACCCCAACATTATGAACATTCCGCTTTACGACGTACCGCTGACCTACAAAGACCCGCCGGCGGAAAATCTGGCTTACCCCATTCACCCCAACAACAAAGAGCTGCCCGGCCGCCGGGCGGGCCTGGCGGCGGTGCACAACGTGTACGGCGTAGGGGAGGCCGACTACTACGCCCCCACGGTAAAACGCTGGCAGGTACGCGACGGCGCCGTGTACGTGACCTTTGACCACGTGGCGAAGGGCCTTGACCTGCTGGAAGACAGCATTGGCGTGCACGGCTTTACGCTGGCCGCGGAAGACGGCTTTTACCTGCCCGCCCGGGCGCAAATAGTCGCTGCCGACACGGTAAAGGTGTGGCACGACAGTATAGAAGCCCCCCGCAACTTTACCTATGCCTTTAATTCTTACGCCGTTACCGCCAATTTGTGCAATTCTTACGGTCTGCCGGCCGTTCCCTACCGCAGCAACCGCGAGACCGGCAACTACCGCAATCCCTATGACTGGATGTATTGCGACGACACCGAGGTGTGGGTCACCAACGGCACCACGGCGGATTATCAGCTCACCTGGCATTCTTCCGCCTTAACGAATGCGGAACAAGCGGTGACTATCAATACCGACGTTCGCTACGAGGGCGTGGGGTCGGTACAGCTGTCTTACACGCTGTCGGGTGCCGGTACCGCCGGGGCTTCGGTCTTCTTTGGCCAAAACATGATGACCCAGCCCTTCGGCCGTACCCCCTATCTTTCCATTATGCTGCGCAACGACGACGACCGCGATAAAACCGTGCGGCTGCTGCTGGGCAAAGCCGAGTCGGACGATTCCTGGCTGGTGCCCATGGAAGGGGAAGACGGCGCGGCGTCTGATACCTGCGTGGTCAAGGCCAACAGCGACTTTACCCGCTATAATTTCCGGCTGGATTTGCGCAAACCTTATAATACCGCCGAGGACGCCCACATTTCTCAGCCTACCCGGCTGGAGGTACTGGTAGAGGATACGGAAAGCGGCAGCCTGTATGTGGACGATATTACCATTGGCGACGTGGCCCCCCGCCCCCTCACGCCTTACGAGACGGTTACCTTGGGCGACGTAGACGACAACGGTGCCGTGAACGCCGCGGACGCCCTGCTTTGCCTGCAATATGCCGTAGGCAAAACCCAGCTGACCTCTCAGCAGCAAAAGGCGGCCAACGTGAACAAAGACGGCGCCATTAACGCGGCGGACGCGCTGGAAATTTTGAAAAAAGCCGTGGGCAAGCCCGCCTGCTTTTAACGCTCGGCAAATGGGGGCTTCCCAAACGCCCAAAAATGTTGTATACTGAGAAGGAAAGAAAATATAAGGAGCGAATGAACTATGGCAACGACTACTGTACAAACCAATGCAAAACCGCGTTTGTCGCTAAAAACCCAAACGCTGGCCGCCCTTGCCGCCGTGGTGGCGGCGGTGGCGCTGCCGCAGGTGTTTCACCTGCTCGGCGCGGCCTCCGGTCTTGGCA
>CANQGN010000017.1 GCA_947623215.1 uncultured Clostridia bacterium | reverse complement strand
CAGCAAAAACCCTGCCAGCACCACCCCCCCCAAAACCGAAACCATTAACCTGAAGTCTCTGTGGGCGGGCGAATACACCGCCAGCGACGCGGACGGGAAGGTTTGGCAGTCGGTGCTCAGCAATATGGAGAGCCGTCAGGGCATTAAAACCGTGGTCAACGGGTTGGATTATTCCAGCGCGGTTAACACCATTGTAAACGAAGTACAGGCCAGCAAGCCCAGCGCAGACGTTTACCACATCTCGCTGGTACAGTGCCGCGACATTGCCCGCCGCAACTGCGCCGCGAACCTGTGGAGCCTCAAAGGCATCAACAAGTCCGCCTATCAAACCGGCGTGACCGAGTCCTGCACCTTCAACGGCAAGGCCTACGGTATATCCTTTGCGGCTATGTCGGTTAACCCCATGGGCGTTATTTACAACAAAGACATCATCAACCGCTACGCCAAGGGTACGGATATTGCCAAGCTGTACAACGACAAGAAATGGAATTTTGACGCCTTCCGCGAGATTGCCGCCAAGTGCACGGTAACCGACGCCTCCGGCAAAACCTCCATTTACGGCTTCACCTCCAACACCAACATCATCGGTATGGCCATGACCGCCAACGCCGGCGGTACCGCCCTGATGAAGAACGGCAAGGTAGAGGCCACCCTTTGCGGCGAAGAATCCATTAAGGCCATGGAGTGGCTGCGCAGCATGAAGAAAGACGATAAGAGCTGGGATTTCTGGGCTTCTATCGACACCTGCGTAAACCACTTTGCTGCCGGTCAGGCCGCTATGTTCGTTTCGTACTTCCAGTATTATCGCACCATCGCCTCTAACGCCAGCTTCTCCTGCGGCTTCGTGCTCATGCCCATGGGCCCCGACCAGAACGGCTACATCAACGGTACCTATGACGGTCAGGTTTACTTAGTACCCAAGGGCAAAGACACCACCCGCGGTGAAGTCATCGCCAAATGGCTGAACGGCGTTGCCGGCGCTTCTACCCGCCTCATCAACAACGCGGTAGCCGACATTGCCCGCAACGGGTATGACAAGACCGCGCAAGAGGTTTACAAATGGGTGGTCAGCAACATGACTCCGGAATATTCCTCCGGCGTGTTCGATTCGTCCATTTCGTCCGAGACCGATCGTTCGGTTTACGAGCTCAACCATGCTACCCCCGCTCAAACCATGCAGTCGCTCAAATCCAAAGCGCAAAAACAGTGCGACGACTACTACACCGCGCTGTATAATCAGTAAAATAAGCGCATGGTTGCGGTAGAGAGGGAATCGGTTGAGTCCCTCCTCATCGCCCCGGGGCGCCGGACTTCTCCCCAAACGGGAGGGCCCGGCGCCCTTTTTGTTCCCATGGGGGGCGGGGGGCTGTGCAAAACCCTTGCAATCGGGGGCGGAGTATGGTACAATAAAACATGATTTTGAGAGGTTCTCTCTCAACCATTTGCAAAGGAGTTGGAACGCAACATGAAAACCAGCATGGCAAAAATCCTCTGCCTTGCGCTGGCGTTGGTGCTCGCCCTCGGCGCGTTTGCCGCCTGCGCGAAAAACAACGCCCCCACCGCGACCGACGTAACCGACACCAACACCGTCGTTTCGGTGCCGGAGGACGTAATGGTGGAACTCTCGCAAGACGACCCCTATACCATCAGCAAAGACAAAGACGGCCAGGACGTGGTGATTTTGGTGCCGGGCGACGACGGCTCGGTGGTTATGGAAGTGGCCGAAAATACCACGGTAGAAGCTTTTCTTTCGCTGGTGAAGGCCAAAGAGGGCTTTACCATAAAGCTCAGCGATAAAAACGGCAAAGAGGTCACCGACCCCAAAACCGTGGTTGCCAAAGATATGGTGTTTGAAGTGTTCGCCGACGGCGAGACGACCGCCAAAGTGCACATGACGGTGAACGTGGTTACGGCGGCGCAAATTACCTCTACCGTAAAAGAACAGCAAAAGGTAGAAAGCCAGCAGGCCGTGATTGCCAGCCAGACCGGTAAAAAACCTGGCACCACCGGCACCACCGGCAATGGCAACGGCACCGGCACCGGCAACGGCACCGGTACCGGCAGCGGCACCGGTAACGGCACCGGCAACGGCACAGGCAACGGCACCGGTACCAGCAGCAAAAACCCTGCCAGCAACACCCCCGCCAAAACCGAAACGGTTACCATGCGCTCTATTTGGGCGGGCGAATACACCGCCAGCGACGCGGACGGTAAGGTGTGGCAGGCGGTTTTCACCAATATGGAAAAACATCAGGGGCTGAAAACCGTTATCAATTCGCTGGACTACAACACCGCCACCACCGTGATTATTAACGACGCGCTGGCCGGGCAGGCCAATGCGGACGTGTACGACATCAATTTGGAAATGGTGCGCATTGTGGCCAAAAAAGACGTGGCGGCAGACTTGTTCTCCTTTGCCGGGTTAAACAAAAAGCTCTTTCAAAACGGCATGACTTCTTCCGTTACCTTCAGCGGCAAAACCTACGGCGTGGCCATTGCCCCCAAGGCTGCCCGCCCCATGGGCGTGATTTACAACAAAAAGCTGGTAGAAAAATACGCCTCCAAAGAGTACCGCGACATTGTAAAGCTTTATAACGAAAATAAGTGGAATTTTGACGCCTTTAAAGCCATTGCCCAAAAGTGCACGGTGCCAGACAGCAGCGGCGGCACCGCCATTTACGGCGTGGCCTCTACCGGCAACTTAATCGGCATGGCCATGAGCGCCAACGCCGGCGGCACCGCCGCCATGGTAAACGGCCGGGTGCAGGCTACCCTGTGCACCGAACCGGCCATTAAGGCCATAGAGTGGTGCCAGGAGATGTGCTGTGTAGACAAGAGCTGGAGCTACAGCTCCAGCATTGACGCCTGCATTAACCTCTTTACCGCCGGTAAGGCCGCCATGTTCGTCTCTTACTTCCAGTATTACCCCACCATTGCCTCAAAAGCCAACTTCCCCATGGGCATGATGGTCATGCCCATGGGCCCCGACCAGGACCATTACATTAACGGCGCATACGACGGCGCGGCCTTTATGGTGCCTAAGCTCAAGCAAAACCGGGCGGAGGTAATTGCCCGCTGGCTCAACGGCGCGGCCGGTGCTTCTACCCGCCTGCTCAACAACGCGGTGGCAGACATTGCCCGCAACGGGTTTGATACGACCTCCCAAAACATTTACAAGTGGGAGATTAACAACATGACTCCGGAATTTTCTGCCGGCGTGTTTGAGGCAGACATTCATAACGCCTGCAACGGCGCCGCCACCAACCCCGGCAAGTCGCCCTCGCAGGTGATGACCGAAATTAAGTCCAAAGCCCAAAAGGCCTGCGACGACTACTTTGCCCCGCTGTATTAAGTAAGAGATTGTTTTCGCTTAGGCAATGCAATCAGGGTACAATGCGCCTGATGCGGCGCGATTTCCCGATTTGCTTTGTTGTCGGCCTTGAAATACGTTAGGTTTCCTGCGGCCTGCCGCCTTGCAAAGTCAAAAAATCGCCCCCCGCGGCAGGTCGAAGATTTTTGGGGAGAGCGCCCGTCGATGACTGCAAGGCGTGCGCTTGCAGCCGTACTTTGTGTACGGCAAAAGCGGAGGGCGCAGCAGGCGCGGCGGGCACTCCCCCAAAAACACGTTGTACCCTGACTGTATTGCCTAAGCAACCCCGCCCCCGTTTTGGGGGGCGGGGTTTTGCGCGCCGGGGGGCTAAAAACCCTTGCATTTTGGCGGGGAATAAGGTACAATAGACAAAATGCCTATGTTGCAAGGAGAACGCGGTTTTTTCATGAAAGACGTACTGGCGCTGTTAACGGCGCTCTTTCGCTTTGCGCTCGCCGGGCAGCCGCTGCCACAGCAAACGGCGGCGCTGCTTACGGCGGAGCGTGCCGAGCAGCTTTATAAGCTCGCCAACCGGCACGACCTCGCCCCCTTAGCCGCCGAGGCGCTGCTGGCCGCCGGGCTGCTGCCCGCCCTGCCGCCGGAGCTGGCAGAGCGCTTTCGCCGCAGCCGGCTTACCGCCGTTTACCGGCGCGAAAAACGCCAATATGAGTGGAATCGTTTGTCATCCGCGCTGGAGGCGGCGGGGGTGCCCTATTTGCCGCTAAAAGGCATGGTGCTGCAAACCCTGTGGCCGCAGCCCTGGCTGCGCACCTGCCACGACGTGGATTTGCTGGTACCGGCGGAACAAATGAACGCCGCCATGGCCGCCATGACAAGCCGGCTGCACTACCAAAAGGCCATTACCACCAACCACGACGTAACCTACCGCGCCGCGCCCTCCGGCGTGCTGGTAGAGCTGCACCACTCCCTGCTGGACGCTACCCGCGCCACCCCGGCCGCCCGCACGCTGGCGGGCATTTGGCAGCACACCCTGCCGGGCGAGCGCCCCTGCGAGCGGCAGCTGGATTTTCCCATGTTTTTTACCCTGCACGTGGCCCACATGGCAGAGCATTTTGAGCAGGGGGGCTGCGGTATGCGCCCCTTTGCGGATTTGTGGCTGCTCACCCGCCGCACCATTGCGCTGGAAGAAGCGGAGCAAACGGCCGCACTGCTGAAAGACGCCGGGCTTGCCCCCTTTGCCCGCGCCGCCTTTGCGCTGGCAGAGCGGTGGTTTACCGGCGAGGCGGCGGCGCCCGACCACATGCTGGACGTGCTGGAGGGCTACGTGGTCACCGGCGGCGTGTACGGCTCGGTGCTTAACCGCATTGCCGTAACCGGCGCGGCTGCCCCCGCGCAGCCGGGCACCCGCCGCTACTTTGCCGGGCGGCTGTTTTGGCCCTACGACCGGCTAAAAACCCTCTACCCCGTGCTGCTGCGCCACCGCTGGCTGCTGCCGGTTATGCAGGTGCGCCGCTGGTGTCAGCGCATTCACGCCAAGGGGCTGGCCCCCTTTTTGGCCGAGGCCCGGCTTACCCGCCGGGTAAACGCCGCCATGACCGAAACCAGCCGGAAAGAACTTGTGAATTTGCGGGCCTATTTGGGGCTGTAGCCCCGCCCGCTTTGGCCGTATTTGAAGGAGGCGCCATGCGAAAGTTATTTGCTTCAGTTGCAAAAACATGGTCGTTGGTGCGGCCGTTTTGGCGTTACGGAACCCCTTACATGTTGGGGCTCCTGTTTTTTGCCGCCGTTGTGGGCCCCTTGAAGGCGCTGCTCAACGTGCTCTTTATTCGCGAGGTGCTAAACTTTGTGGGGCGGCCGGGCAGTTTTTCCAACGTCGCGCTGCTCATCGGCGCTTACTTTGCCTTTCAACTGGTCACCACCCTGGCCCAGCGGGCGTTTGACATGCTGTACGCCGAAAAAAAGCGGGTGCTCATTCACCGCGAAATGGAACTGGCGGTGCTGCGCAAAACGGTGGCGACCGATTTTCAATATTTTGACGACCCGGAGTTTTACGATAATTACACGCTGGTGCTCAAAGAATACACCGCCCGGGCAGACGAAGCCCAAACCCTTTTTGTAGAGGTTTGCAGCTCGGTGGTGACCTTACTTTCCATGTTCGCCTACATTTCGGTGCTCGGCCCGTGGATTTTGCTCATCTCGCTCGTCCAGCTGGCGGTCTCGCTCGGCATTGACGTGCGCCGCAGCCGCCTTAACTTTGCCCGCCGCAGCGCCGTAATACCCGCCGAGCGCAAAATGGATTATGTAAACCGCACCTTTTACAACAAAGAGGCGGCGTCAGACATTAAGTGCACCCGGGCAGAGCAGCTGCTGCTGGGGCTGTATAACGAAAACTGCGAGCAAAAGGCCTCGGTCATCGGCCGGTACGCCCGCCCGCTTTTTGGGTGGACGTCCCTGCTCGAAGGGTGGACTTCTCTTTACAACGCCGGGATTTTCGCTTACATCAGCTACGCCATTTTGGTGGCCGGCCGCATAGACGGCGCGGGTTCTTTTATGGGTCTGCTCGCCGCCAACGGTCACTTAATGACCTCGCTGCATTCCTTTTACAAATTCGCCAGCCAGTCGGTGCATTTGGGGCTGTATGCCGAAAAAATCGCCGCCTTTTTTGCCGTGCCCTCACCCATAGAGCGCCCGGCCCTGCCCCCGGCGGAGGAACCCCCGGCGGGGCCGCTGGCGGTGGAGTTTCGGGGGGTGGATTTTACCTACCCCCACTCCGGCTTTCGCCTGCAACAGGTCAGCTTTTCCATTCGCCCCGGCGAGCGGGTGGCGGTGGTTGGCGACAACGGCGCGGGCAAAACCACGCTGGTAAAGCTGCTGCTGCGGCTCTACGACGTATCGTCCGGCCAGCTGTTGGTGGGCGGCCGCCCGGTGCAGCACTACCGCCCGGCGGCGCTCCGCCGCGCCATTGGGGTGTGTTTTCAAAAACCCAACCTCTACGCCCTCTCGTATGCCGAAAACGTGGGGCTGTACGACCCGCTGCCGCCGGAAAAGGTAGAGGAGGTAACCCGCCTTACCGACTTGCAGGGGGCGCTGGCCAAAAGCGAGGCCGGGCTACAAGCGCCGGTAACCAAGGAGTTTTCAAAAGACGGCGTGGTGTTCTCTGGCGGCGAAATGCAAAAGCTGGGCATTGCCCGCTTGCTTGGCCGCCCCTTTGGCCTGCTGATTTTTGACGAACCCTCCGCCGCGCTGGACCCGCTGGCCGAGCAGGAGATTATGGCGCACATCTACAACAAACAAAACGCCGCGACTACCTTAATTATTGCCCACCGGCTTTCTACTGTGGTGCAGGCAGACCGCATTGTGGTGCTGCAAAACGGCCGCGTGTGCGAAAGCGGCACCCACGCCGAGCTAATGGCCCGGCGGGGGCGCTACTACACCATGTTTACCGTGCAGGCGCGGCAATACGCCGCCGGGGGCACCGGGCCCCGGCCGGGGGAGGGAGCTTAAACCATGGCGCTATATTCCATTGCGGGGCTAACGGTGCAAATGACCCCCCGCTATGCCATTTTAGCCGAGCGGTCGGTCGCCTACCGCCTGCCGGAGGATGACCCTCGCCCGGTCGACTTTACGCTGGAGCTCCCGCCGGACGAATTTGCCGGCTTGCCCCCCGCCCGCCCCGGCCTTACCCCGCCGCAAATGGAATACCTCTTTTTTTGCGGGCTGTTTTACCGGCGATTGCTTAGCTTTGACGGGTTAATGCTCCACGCCTCCGCCGTGGCAACGGGCGGGCGGGTTTACTGCTTTTCTGCCCCGCCGGGCACCGGTAAATCCACCCACACGGCGGGCTGGCTGCGGGCGCTGGGAGAAGAAAACGCCTTTATTTTAAACGACGATAAACCCGCCCTGCGCCGCCGGAGCGACGGCTTTTGGGCAAGCGGCACGCCGTTTTCGGGCACTTCGCCCTTAAACCGCAACCAAACGCTGCCCTTAGGGGGCATTTGCTTTCTCAGCAGGGGGGAGCAAAACGCCATTCGCCGCCTTTCGCCCAAAGAGGCGCTGCCGCTGCTGTACGGCCAAACGGTGCGGGTGGTCAACCAAACCGACGGGCGGCGGCTGGCCGCCTTGTTGTGCGACCTCGCGCGGCAGACCCCCTTTTTTCACCTGCAATGCACCGTGGGGCGGGGGGCTGTGCAGTGCGCTTATGAAGCCATGACCGGTCGGCCCCTGCCGCCGGAAAAGGGATAGAAAGGACGAAAAACCACATGAAAGCTGCGGAAAATTTTGTATTTCAACAGGCCGGAGAAACCGGCGTGATTGTGCCGGTGGGCGAACGCTCGCTGGAATTTGAGGGCATGGTAACGGTAAACGAAACGGGGGCGCTGCTGTGGCAGCTGCTGCAAAGCGAAACCGACCGCGCCGCCCTGGTGGCCGCCCTGCTTGCCGAGTATGACGTAACGCCTGAAGTAGCCGAACGGGACGTAGACGCCTTTTTGGCCAGGTGTAAGGAGGCGGGGCTGCTTGCCGAGTGAACCCAAACGACTGGCGCTTTCGGCCGACGCGATATGCGAGCTGATGGCCGCCGCCTTTGCGCGGGGCGGGCCCTTTGCCTTTTGCCCCACCGGCACCAGTATGCTGCCCATGCTAAAAGAGCGGCGCGATACCGTTTGGCTGCGCGCCCCCCGCGCGGGGGAGCCCGGCCGGCTGGACGTGGTGCTCTACCGCCGGGCAGACGGGCAGGCGGTGCTGCACCGGGTAATTGCCGTACAGCCAAACGGCAGCCTGACCCTTTGCGGCGACCGCCAGCTAACGCTGGAGCGCGACGTCGCCCCGGGGCAGGTGCTGGCCGTGCTCTGCGCCTTTACCCGGCGGGGGCGGCGGCACAAGGCGCAAGACCCCCTTTACCGGTTATACGCTGCCCTTTGGGTGTTTACCCTTCCCCTGCGGCGGTTGGCCGCCCGGCTGCTTGGCAAATCGGCCGGTTGGCCGGCCCGGTAGGCCGCACAACCCCCCAAATCATGATAAAAAGGTGTGACAAGTTTATGCAACGCTTCTACAAAGGTTTGTCCCTCGCACTCGCTTTCCTGCTGCTTGCCTGTACTCTCTCGGTCGCCGCGGCCGAAAGCGATTTTTCCGACTACACCCCCATTGCAACCAAACAGGCGCTCGCGAGCATAGGCGCCAATTTAAGCGGGCGGTACGTGCTTACCCAAAATTTGGAGTTTACCCCGGCGGATTTTGCGCCGGACGGCGCGTTTTATAACAACGGCGCGGGCTTTTTGCCTATCGGCAGCAGCCGCACGCCTTTTTCCGGCGTGTTAGAGGGCGACGGCCACACCATTACCGGTCTTACCCAAAGCCTCAGCGGCGGGCAGGAGCTTTTAGCCGGTCTGTTCGGCATGGTGTCTGGCAGCGTGCGCAACTTGAGCTTGGCGCAGGGCAGCGTGACCCTTACCGCCTCCGGCTATGCCGGGCTGCTGACCGCCGCCAACAGCGGCAGTATAGAAAATTGCCGGGTAGAGGGCGAGGTACGCCTCTCACCCGCCGGTCGACCGGACTTTGAAGCCACCGCCGGCGGCGTGGCGGGCATCAACATGGGGCGCATTGCCCATTGCCGGTTTGCGGGTTCGGTTACCGCCAGCCCCCGCGAGGCGGGATTTGACGCTTACGTTTACGGCGGCGGCATGGCGGGCTATCTGCAAAAAAACAGCACGCTGCAAGACTGCGCCAACGCGGGTGAAATTACCGTAACCGCCGAATCCTCCTATTTTTCCGCCCGCACCTACGCCGGCGGCGTGGCGGGCTACGCGGCCGCCGGTACCACCGTGAGCGGCTGCTATAACACCGGCGCCGTGACCGCCCGCATTCAGGCAGATTCCTCTGCCAACGCCGCCTTTGCGGGGGGCCTTGCGGGGCACGTGGGCGGCAGTTTGCAAAACGGCTATAACACTGCGCCTGTTCTCGCCGCGGCCAGCGGTTCGGCAGAAGAAAACGTTGCCAAAGCGGGCGGCATAGCGGGCGAAAACGCCGGGGAAGCGACCGCCTGCTACTCCCTTGGCAGCGTGGCGGCGCTGGCGGAAGACGCGGCGGCCGGGGGCTTGCTCGGCGCTTCTACCGGCGGGTTACAGGCGGGCTATTACGCCGCCGATTTACCGGCCGTGGGCGGCGGCCAAGACAAAACGGGCTATTGCACCGACGAAGCCCTCCGCCGACAGGAGACCTTTGTGGGCTTTGACTTTGACCGCGTGTGGACGATAGACGAAATGAGCGGCTACCTTTACCCCCAGCTGCAAAACAACCCGCAGGGTTCGCTTACCGCCATTTCGCTGGAGCAAAACGGCGGCCCCTACGAAACGGTAGAGGGGGTACCCCTTACGGCGCTGCCCGGCACCACGCTGCGGCTGCACTACGGGGCAGAGCAAAGCCGGGTGATTGCCGCCACCCCTGACATGCTGGCTTCGCTGGATTACACAAAGGTAGGGGAGTGGCAAGTGCCCCTTACCTACGGCGGGCTGCAAACCGAGCAGACGGTGACGGTGACGGTCAAGGCCAAAACGCCGGTTAGCCTGACCGTTTTGAACCCCCCACAGCAAACGGAATATATTGAAAACACCAAGCTGGATGAAACCGGCCTGCGGCTGCAAGTGACCTACGACAACGGTGACAAACAAGAGCTGACCGGCGGCTGGCAGACGGACTACGACTTTTCTAAAGTGGGCGAAGCGACGGTAACGGTGCGCTACGGCGAGCTGACCGCCACCTTTTCGGTAACGGTAAAGGCCAAAACGCTGGCCGAACTTACCCTGCTTACCCCGCCCGCCAAAACCGCCTACACGGTGGGCGAGGCGCTGGATGAAGCCGGTATTACCCTTTCGGCGGTGTATGACAACGGCGAGAGCGAAACGGTCACGACCGGCTGGGAAGCGGAGTATGACTTTACAAAAGCCGGAGAAGCGACGGTAACGCTGCGCTACGCCGGGGGAGAAGTGACCTTTACCGTAACGGTTACGGCGGCGGCACCCCAACTGCGCTATGGCGACGTAAACGGCGACGGGCAGGTAAACGCTGCGGACGCGCTGGAAGTGCTGCGCTTTGCCGTGCACAAGGGCGAGCTGTCAGATGAAGCCCAAACCGCGGCGGAAGTCTCGGGCGACGGGGCGATCAACGCCGCCGACGCGCTGCTGATTTTGCGGCAGGCGGTGGGCAAGCTGAACCGCTTCCCGGTGGAAGAAGCCGCATAACGAAACCGGGCAACAGAAAACAAAAATACCCCGCCCCCGCGCCGTTCGTTCAAGCAACGGCGCGGGGGCGGGGTTTGCATACAAAAAGGAAGGTTACTCGCCAAACGGGGTGAACTGGCAGTCTTCGCCGGTGAGCGAGAGCAGCCGGTCAATGGCGCGGAAGTTGGCCACGGCGCCGGGCAGCTCGGTGGTGCGGTGGGCGTCTGACCCCAAATAAAAGCGGCAGCCGCACTCTTTGGCAATGCGGTAGGGGCGCAGCACGGCGGGCAGCGACTGGTCGTCGTACCGGTCGGGGCGGAAGTTGAGTTCTACCCCCGCGCCCTTTTTCGCCACCAGCTCAAACAGGCGGCGAAATTCACCGTCCGGTATGCCGTTTAGCACCGTCAGGTGGTCCTCCGGGTGGTCGGGGGCCATAAGCGAGCAGGTCAGGTGGGCAATGCCGATTTTCTCAAAGGGTAAATCGGCCGCCAGCAGTCTTTCCAGCCGCTCTACGTAAAGCGCCCGGCGGCGAGGGAGAGAATCCCAATCTTCCGCCGCAATGGTTTGGTCTTTAAAATGCAGGTGGGTGGTGGGGATAATAACAAAATCGAACAAATCGCAGCAGGTGCGGGAAATGCCGATGACGCCCTCTTTGTTGATGTCGGTCTCGCACCCAAAGTGCAGCGCGGTGTGCTCCCCCTGCGGCAGGGGCAGCTCGGCGGCCACTACGTCGTAATGCAGGGTTTGGTACCAGGGGCTGGCGCCCGGCACCGCCCGATCCCAAAAATGGTCGGTAATGCACAGGTGGCGCAGCCCGTTTTGTTCCCCGTAAGCCAGCAGGGCCGCGGGGGTTTGCTGCGGGTCGCCCGAACAGGTAGAGATGTGGGTGTGCAAATGCAGGTCATGGTCAATGGCAAACATGGCAATGGTAACTCCTTTTCTTTACGGTGAAAGGATTTATTCCAGCTCCAGCGCGGCGGGCGGGCAGGCGGTCAGGTCATACAGCACCCGCCCCACCCCCGAAAGCTCGGTGGTCAGCCGCCGCACCAGCCGCTGCAGCGCCTCGGCCGGCAGCTCGGCGGCGGCGGCAAAGGGTTCGTCTTCGCCCGTTACCGCCCGCAAAATCAGCGTGTGCTCGTACCCCGCCCGGCTGCCCCGCAGCGCGGCGGTTTTTTCTTTGGCTACGGCCGCAAAACAGCGCAGCGGCTGCCCGGCGGGTTGCAGGCGGGGCAGCTCTTCCTCTACCAGCGCGTTGGCCGCGCGGGCAAGCTCCAGCCGCTCCATAGTGAGTGCGCCGGGGCAGCGCACCGCCAGCCCGTAAAGGGGCAACGGCGGCCGGTTTGCAATGGCCGGCGGCAGCTCCAGCGCGGCGGCAAGGGCGGGCAGCTCGGTCGGCAGCAGGGGTTTGAAAGGGTGCAAAATCTGCTCTTCCTCCCACCCCGGGGGGGCCAGGCGGGGGGCGTTTTGCTCGGCGTAAAGGGTGGGCAGCACCAAACATTCCGCCCCGGCGGCCGCCGCCTCTTTGGCCAGCGTGGCGGCGTATTCTTCTTCTATCAGGGCTTTTTTGCGCTGGGGGTCTTCTACCCCGAGCAGCTTGTACAAAAAGCGGGTTTCTACGTTGCGGCGGATGAACGGCACCCCCAGGGAGGTGAGCGCGGCGGAAAGCTCCTCCGCCTCGTTTTGGCGCAGCAGGCCGGTATCCGGCAGCAGGGCGGTCATGGCGTCTTCCAGCGCGCGGTGGGTCAGCACCGCCGCCGCCAGCGACCTGCCGTCGCCCGCGACCGGCACCAGCACTCGCCTGCCGGCGGCGGCAAGGCGCAAGTCGGCTTCGGCGTCGCGCACAAACTGCTCCGCCGACCAGTCGGCCGGGCAGCCGCAGGTAACGGTTAAAAAGGTGGCAAGGCAGCGGCGGCCCGCGCCGCCAAACAGCGCCTCTACCGGCAGCGCGGTACCCGCCCCCACTTGCAGGGTGGGGCAGGGGGCGGAGCCAAGCCCGGGCAGCCGGGCGGCGGCTTCGGCCGGTACGTCCGGCCGGTTGCCGGTTACAATGACCGCTTTGGGGGCGCGGGCGTGCAGGGCTTCCTCTGCCCCGGCGGCGGGCAGTACCTCGCAAAACACGCCGCACTCACGCACCGCGCGGGCAACCGTGAGGGCCTGCGGGCCGCCTAAATTCACTACTACGGCAAGCGCTTCTTTCATACGGGTTTTCCTCCGTTTTTGTCAGTTTGGGCTAAAAGGTCGGGGTTGGGCCGCACGTAGGCGGTGCGGTATTGCTCGTAAATCACGTAGCCGGGGGCGGCGCCGGCCGGTTTTTTTACCCGGCGCACGGGGCAGTAGTCTACCGCCACGCGGTCGTCGCCTGCGCCTTTTGAAAGCGAGGCGGCAATGACCGCCGCTTCGGTCAAGGTGCTCTCCGGCACCTCTTTGCCGTCGGCTTTTACAATCACGTGCGCGCCGGGCAGCTGCTTTGTGTGGAACCAAACGTCTCGCCCGTCGGCCTGCCGCAGGGTCAGCCAGTCGTTTTGGCGGGGGTTGCGACCGGCTAAAATGGTAAAGCCGTCGGCCGATTGAAAGGTATAGGGCGGCACCTCCGTTGGCTTTTTGGGCTTGCCGCCTTTTGCCCTGGTTTGCCGCCGCAGCCAGCCGTTTTCGGCCAGCTCTTCTTCCAGCGCGGCAATTTCGCGGTCGGTCACGGCACGCGAAAGGGCGTCCTGCACGCTTTCTAAATAAGCCAAATCCCCGGCGGTTTGTGCGATTAACCCCTCTAACAGCCCGGCGGCGGTGCACCGCTTGCGGTATTCTTTAAAATACTTTTGGGCGTTTTGGTTGGGGGTAAGCGCGGGCGAGAGGGGAATGTCTATCAGTCGGCAGTCCGGGTCGTAATAGTCCGGCAGGCGGCAAACGCTCGCCCCGGGGGGCACCTGCGCCAAATTGGCCTTTAACAGCTCGCCGTATTTGCGCAGCTGGTCGCTGTTTTGGGCTTTCTCCAGCTCCAGCGTGCGCACGTGCAGCGTGCGCGAAAGCCGGGCGATGGCCACCGAAAGGGTTTTTTGCAGGCTGCGAGTTTTGGCGTGGGCGTGGGCGGCCTGGTCGCGCCGGGCGTAAAAAGCGTCTAACAGGGCAGAAAGCGAGGGGTACCCCCGCAGCGGATAGGCCGCGCCGTATTGCTGCGGCGCAAAAAAGGCGTAATCTACCGGCGCACCGGCGGGGTCTACTATCATGGTCGGTTGGCAGACCCCCTCGGCCAGCGCCTTTTGCAGCCGGGCAAGCAGGTCGGCCAGCGCCGCCCGGCGCGCGGGGGTAAGGGGGTCGGCGGGGGGTTGGCCTTGATAAAGCGCGGCGGCCAGTTCGCGGCAAAGCAGGGGAGAAAGCCCCGGCAGGGTATCTAAAAGGATTTTGGGCAGCTCGTCGCCGGTGCAGTCAGGCAGGGCCCGGCAAAGGGCGGCGGGGTCTTTGGCCAGCCATTCCTCCCCCCGCGGCGGGGGCGGCTGGTAGGGCAGCCCGGGCAGCAGCACGCGGGCGGCGCTGGTAGCGTCGGTACGGCGCACGGCGTCAATTACCCGGCCGTCCCCCTCGCAGAGCACCAAATTTGCCCCCCGGCCCATCAGCTCGCAGGCAATGGTAAGGGTTATGGGGTCGCCCAGCTCGTTGCGGGTTTCAAAGTCAATATAAAGCAGCCGTTCCAGCCCCGGCTGGCGCAGCCCGGCAAGGCGGGCCCCCACCAGCCGCTTGCGCAGCAGCATACACTGCATGGGGGGCGAAGCGGGGTTTTCAATTTCCGCCTCGGTCAGCTGCACGCGGGCGGCGCTTTCGGCCGAGAGCAGCAGCTTGCCCGCAAACGACCGGCCCCGCAGCAGCAGCACCCACACCGCCCGGGCGGGCTGGTAAACCTTGTCTACTCTGGCACCGATGATTTGCGGGGCGAGCTCTCGCCGCATAAAGGATAAAAACGCGCCGTCGAATGGCATGGTTGCCCGCTCCTTTCTTGCATAATAGAAAAACCGAAATCTCTCTTTCGTCTATTATAAACAAGCCGGCGGGGAATTGCAAGGATTTTCAAAAAATCGCCCCGCCCCGCTTGCGCCGCCGCCCGGCATGTGGTAAAATGAGCATAAATCACACCAAAAAAAGGAGGGAGAGCGCCTTGCTGCTGCTGTTCGGTTTGGCGGCGCTGTTGCTGCTGGGGGCGGGTTCGTATTACCTTGCGCGGCGCCTCTTTGCCCTGCAGGTGATGCGGCGGCTACCAAAATGGGCCGCGCTTGCCCTTTCTATTATACTGCCCCTTGCCCTGCCGGGGGTGTTTTGGCCGCTTTTTAACCTCACCACCGCGCTGGTGGTGTGGCTGCACCTGGTTGCCGCCTTTTTG
>CANQGN010000016.1 GCA_947623215.1 uncultured Clostridia bacterium | reverse complement strand
GGCTTCGGTACGCGGCTGGTCAATGGTGGTGAGCGCGCGTTCGTTCACGAAGCGGAAGTCGTCCAGAATCAAATAAGCGTCTGCCGCGTAGTTTTCTACCAGCGGTTCCACATAAATGCGGATGTTGCCGAGGCTGGTCATAGGCGCGGTGCCGGTAAAGGCGGTAAGCGGAATGACCACGTGGTTCCACTGGTCGGCTTTCAGGTTGCCCAGGTACTTGTTGGTTTCCGCGCCGTTGTCAGCGCCGGTACCGTTGAGTTTACCATAGGCGTCGTTGTTCCAGCCGGAGCCGTTGCCCAGAATAATGCGGGCGTCGTTCTTACCGGCCTGCCAGCCAAGGCTTAAGCCGTGGAGGTAAACGTCAAATACCAGATAATCGGCCGCGCTTACGTCAATCGGCTTGCCGGAGTGCGAGAGCACGCCGCACTGGAACTTGCTGTCGGCGCTATGGCCGTTAAAGTCGCCATAAAGCGCACCCTTGCCCTCTACGTAGTTGTCGGTAATCACCTTCATGCCGCAGCTTTGGGCGGCGTCTACGTATTGGCCCGTGGTATCGGCGTTGTGGAAGGAGATATCCACAATGCGGTCTTCTACAAATTTGTCTAACTTGGCTTTGTTGGTTACGCGCTCCTGCGCGGCCTCGGGCACGGCGGCGTAAGCTGCCTGCGCGGCGGCAATACCGGCTACGTCTGCGGCGTCTTTAATGGCGTTAATGGCCACAATGGCGTCTTTCACCAAATTGGTGGTAGCAAAGCTGTAGCGGTAAGCGCCGGTGCTGATAGCCCGCAGGTCGTCCAGCCAAACGTGAACGGCAGGTTCATCGTCTCCCTGCGCGTTGCAGCTGTCAATCAAGAAGCGGAACTTCCAAACCTTGGTCGGATCCCAATATTCATCGCGATCTTTCACGCTGGCGGCACCCTGTTTAAAGTTGCCGGTGCAGAGGTTGGAGTCTTCCTGATTTTCGTGCTTGGTGTTGGTGACCTGAATGGCCAGGTGGTTCCAGCCCTCTTTCAGGCCGTCCGGCAGGCCAAAGGCCGACCAGTCGTTAGAATTGGCGGGTTTGGTAACCGCAAGCCAAGCCTCGTCCATGTTAATGTTTGAACCGGCGTCAGAGACAGTACCCACGTTAGAGGCAAAGCCAAAGGTAAAGCGGGACTTTGTTGCTTCAGCCAGATTGTCAATCTTCATGTCAATGGTGAAGTAGAAGGTACCGTCTTCATCCATCACGGGGGTAATGTCTACCATGCCGTCTTTGCCGGCGTCGGTACCGCCCATGCGGGACTGCACGCCGCGATTGGCGCGTTTATCCAACGCAAAGGTAACCGAAGCGCTGCCGGCGGTGTAGTCGTTGGTGTCTACCGAGGGAGTGCCGAGCGCGGTGGAGTGATAGCCGGTGGACTCAAAGCCGCGCCATTCTACCTCGTTCAGGTTGGATTTTTCAGCTTCTTTGAGCTGTTCTATCTTGGCCTGCGCGGCGGTAAGCAGGTCGGCGTTGAAGACCAGATCCTGATAGTCTTCCGTTACCGCAGCGTAAGCTTCGGCGGCGGCGTTGACCTTTTCTTCGTCGCTCAGCCGCAGGTTGTCAACGGCGGGCAGGGCCTTAATGGCCAGCACCACGTCTTTGGCCTTGGTGCGGTTGTCGTACACGCTGTCGGCTTCTACATTGTTGGTAAAGCGAACGTCGTCCACACGGAAGACCATGCCGTCCGTAATACCCTTCGTCCCAAGCATGTAAATGCGGAAGTCGGCTACCTTGCCGTTCATGGCTACGGCGTCAATCGGAATCACCACGTGGTTCCAGCCCGCCTTTAAGCCCTTGAGGGCGGTCTTTACGGCGTTGGCGCTGGCTTTACCGGCGTTGCCTTTCCATTGAGACACCTCGTCCGGGCCGTCGGCGTTTACGCCGGCGTCGCCGGTAATTTCATCCAGCACGCCGTCTTTTTCTACCCACAGGTCAAAGGTGAGGTGAGTGGTACCGGTGAGGTCAATGGCGCCTTCGCCCTGACCAACGCGGTAGATAAAGAAGTGGAATTCGCCCGTACTGGCATCGCTGGCCGTAAATTTATACGAAGCGTTGCCTTCCAGATATTCTTCGGTATCTTTCTGCGGGGCGAGGTGTTGGCCGGCCATATCGCCGTTCTCGTCCATGGTGCGGAAGGAGATGTTCACGTCGCTGGTGAGCTGCTCAATTTTTTCTGCCGCCGCTTCCATTTTTTCTTGCAGGTCGGCGGGAATCATGAGCTGGCGATGCAGTTCGTCTACCTTCTCATACAGGGCGTTCGCGGCCTCTACGGCCTCCGCCTCGGCAATGGTAATTTCCGCCGGCAGGGCGTGAATGGCCAGCCGCGCGTCTTTGGCGGCGGTGCGCTGGCTGTACTCCGAGCCCTCGCCAATGTTGTTGGTAAAGCGAATATCGTCAATACCAAAGCGGGCGTTCTCTTTGTCGTTGCCCAAATTCTTCGCGCCGATAATCATGAGGCAGGTAGTGCCCAGATTCGCTAAGGTAGAGGGGGCGTTGAGCGGCACGGCAATGTGGTTCCAGCCGGCTTTCAGCCCGGTAAAGGCGGCTTTCAGCGCCGCTTTGTCGGCGCAGCCGTCGGTCGAGTCACCCCAGCCCTGCCAGTGGTCGGGGCCGTTCAGGTTAAACGAAACGTCGGACAGATCGTCGAAGAAGTTATCTTCCGGCACCCACAGGTCAAAGGTGACGTGGGTGGCGCCCTGAATGCTCATAGCGCCGTTCTGGCGGCCGTTGGGGTAAATGTAAACATGCGCCAGTTCGGTGGCGTCGCTTGACCCGTCAGGCTTCCAGAACTGGGCGTTGTCGCCCTCGGGCGCATACACGTCGGCGTGCTCGTCGCCGGGCATAATGGTCAGGCGGCCCTGCGCAACCGAAACCGACTGGTCCATATCGCGATACTTAATATCCAAATCGGTCATTAAGCGGAACCAGGCGGTTTTGCCGATGTTGTTGGTACGGGTCATGTTGGCGTCGTTACCCGTATCGTTCTTGGTTACCTGCGCGTTCCAGGTAATGCAGGGGTTGTTGTAGTCTTCGCTGCCCAGCGGGGCTACCGTGTTGTCGGTCGGCGAAGGAGTACCGTCACCCTCTACCATTGACTTGGAAACGTAGTAAACAAGGTAATACATCTTACCCGGGGTAACCTTGGCGGGTTCATCAAACGGCACGGGGATGAGGTCGGGTTTGCCGTAGCCCTGGGTGAAGCCGGTGCCCTTGGCAACAACCGACTCGGGGTCGTTTACCGAAGAGCGCAGCTCCGCCGTAATACCAATGGTGGAGTTGGCATTATTTTGATTGGCAATGGTAAGGCCAATGTAAGCGCCGGCCAGCGTATCGGTCGCCGGCACTACCTCCTGCGCCATAAAGTAAGAGGCGTTTTTGTTGGGGTGGGTGGCCGCCTCGGCCGTTTTGCGGGCGAGGTGGTTGCGAATGGCCTTGGGCGAGGCGGGCAGATTTTCGGTAAAGGCGGCTTCTTCAACGGTATCCAGCAGGCGGAAGCTGGCGCAGAAAGCGCCCTTGCCCTCTTGCTCGCCAAATACGGTCATATCCGTCGTGCTCTTTTGCGAGAGCCACATGGGATGCTCAAAGTTGCCGTTACCGCCGTTTTTGCCCACGTACTGGGCATGTTTGCCCTCGGTAATGGACTTGAGGTAATAAACCAGATAATACACCTTGCCGGGGGCAACCCGCACGGGGTCGGTGAAGTAGGTGCGAACGGTGCGGACAGGCGTTTCCTGCTTACCCTTTAAGGTGGTCTCGCCGGTGGCTACGGCAGAGGTCGGGTCGTTTACCCGGGTGCGCAGCTCTACCGCGAGCTCCACGTCGGCCGCGTCTTCCACTTGCAGGGCGGTTTCTACCGCGTAAATGGTATCGTTCTCCGGTACCACTTCCTGCGCGGCAAACCAGTCGCTCTCATTGGTGGCGGCGGTGGTGTTCATGGTTACCAGCGCGGCGGCGTCTTCCGGCAGATATTCGGTAAAGGCCTCGCCGTCTTCTTGCGGGGTGGGCGGGTTTAAGCCTTTTTCGTCTACCAGACGAACGTTATCAAACAACGCATAGGGGTCGTCGCCGGTAATGAGAATGTGGGAGTCGCCGCCGTCGCGGAAGAAGAAGAGGTTTTTCACCGGGTCTTCAAGCGCCAGCGTTTTCTCGGGCAGCTTTAATACCACGTGATTCCACTGGCCGTTTTGCAGCTTGTCAAACTCGGCTAACAGTTCTTCTTTCGTCCAGCCGGTGCCGGTAACGGAAGCGTTCCAGTTCGTGCCGGAGGTACCGAACACCATGGCGTCGGTATTGGTGGGATTCTGCACTTTGAAGTCGTTGGGGAAGATATCAAAAGTAAGATACTTGGCCCCCAGCTCTTGCAGGTTGTAACCATGGTCGGTTAAGTTAAAGGAAATGTTGCCCTTTACGGTGGTGCCGCTTTCGGGCTTGGCGCTCCAAGCGGCTTTGAGCGCACCCATGCCCTCGGTTTTGCTTTCGGTATTCAGCGAACCAGACCAACTGACGTGCACGGTGGCGCCGTTGGTGCTGTCGCCATGGGCGATGATGGTGCTCAGGCCGTTTTCGGGCAGGATTTCAAACTCAAAGCTGTTGGCGGGGTGGTTTTTCCACTCGTTGCCCTCGCCAAACATCTTTTTGCTGTGGGTACCGGGGTTGTTGGGGGCAATGCCCTTGTTGCAGCGGCCGGTATTGACCACGCACAAATTGCCCGGCACGCGGCTGGACAGCCAGAATACCAGGCTGTACAGTTCGCCGGGGACTACTTCAATGTCTTTGGGGAAGTCGAATTCATACATGTGGTTGCGATGCTCTACCGCATTGCCCTTCGACCAGAAGGGTTGGTCTACAGCTTCGCCTACCAGCGGGCCCTCCGGCCCGCCCAGGTGAACCTCCATATGAATGACGGCCCACTGCGCGGTTAAGTTCATGCCCAGCCTTACGCCGCCGATGACGTGGCAGTCGGGCACAAAGTCCTGCGCGAGGTAGCGCGAGTTCGCTTGCAGAGTCGCCCAGTTGGCGGTCTCAGTTTCTGCACTCGCGCCGGTCCAACCGACGTGCCATTGTTCCATTGCTTCATTGGGGTCTTCGCGCATGAAACTCATGCAGGCCGGTCGGGACTCCGCTACCGCCGAGAAAGCGCAGGTGAGCATGGTAACAACCATGGCCAGCGCCAGCACGGCAGAAAGCGATCGTCTGACAAGTTTTCGCATTGTTCTTCCTCCTATGTACGATAAATTTTGGCGGGGCAGACCCGCCCGCACAAACAGGCGGACTGCCCCCATGCTTATGCTCTGTCATTATAGCACAAAAAATCCGGCGATGTCTACCGGCAAACTGCACAAAGTCACGGTGTTTTTTTTGTGCAAAATGAAAACCCGCCCCCGCCCGGAGAGGCGAGAACGGGTTTTTGGCGTTTATTTTTTTCGTTTTTCCCGCTTTTCCCGCTTTTTCCGGTTTTCCCGTTCGGGCACCAGCGCCACGCTGCGGGGGGGCAGTTGCAGCTGCCCGGCCGCCACCGCCCCCAGCAGCGGCGGGGCGTAGGCCACCCCCTGCGGCAGGGGGAGGGTGAGGCTTGTTTCTCCCCGGTTGACCGCCACCAGCAGCCCGGGCTGCCCCGGCTGTTCCGAAGAAACCCGGCGAAAGGCCACCAAATCTTGCGCCGCCGCGACCGGCAGCAGCCGCCCGCCGGCGAGCACCGGCAGGGTGCGCCGCAGCCGCCCCAGCGTGCGGTACCAGGGCACTAGCGCGGGGGAGGGGGGATTTTGCCAGCGCATGGGGGCGCGGTTAAAGGGGTCGCCGTAGCCCTCCATGCCGCGTTCGTCGCCATAATACACGCAGGGCACGCCCGGCAGGGTATATTGCAGGGCGCTGGCCAGCCGCACCAGCGCCTCCCCCCGGCGGCGCTGGGCAGGGGTTAAGCGCTGCCCGGCCTGCCACGCCCGCCCCCGCCCGGCGGCCGGTTCGCCCGAAAGGGCGGTGATTAAGCGCTCGGTATCATGCGTGCCGAGGTGGTTCATTAGCGTGTGCAGCGCGGGCGGGGGGTAATGCTCTGCCTGAGACATCGCGAGCTCGAGCAGCGCGTGGCCGCCCCCCTCTTTGATAAAGGACAAAATGGCCCGCATAAGGGGGTAGTTCATGACGCTGTCCAGCTGCTGCCCCAGCAAATACGAGCGGCGGTGGCCGTAGCTTTCTTTGGTTACGGCGTCTTCCCACACTTCGCCCAGCACCAGAGAATCCGGCTTTTCTGCCTTTACCGCGGCGCGGAAGGCGGTTAAAAATTCGTCCGGCAGCTCGTCTGCCACGTCTAACCGCCAACCGTCTGCCCCCGCGGCCAGCCAACGCCGCGCCACCCCCTGCGGCCCGGTAATAAAGCGCAGGTAGGCGGGGTTGGTTTCGTTCACCTCCGGCAGGGTTTTGATACCCCACCAGGCGCGGTAGTCGGTAGGGTAGGCGGTAAAGGTATACCACCCGGCGTAGGGAGAGTCTTGCCGGTTGGCCGCGCCCTCCGGCGGGTACCGCCCTTCGGCGTTAAAATACACGCTGTCTGACCCCGTGTGGGAGAAGACGCCGTCTAAAATCACCCGCATACCAAGGGCGTGGGCGGCGGCACACAGCGAGCGGAAGTCGGATTCACTCCCGAGCAATGGGTCTATGCGGGTATAATCCGCCGTGTTGTAGCGGTGGTTGGAGTGCGCTTCAAAAATGGGGTTTAAGTAAAGGGCGGTAACGCCTAAATCCGCCAGCTCCGGCAGGCGGCGCTCGACGCCTTTTAAGTCGCCGCCCCAGTAGTCGTTATTTAACCGGCGGGGGGCGGCGGTTTGGGTGTAGGCGGGCTGCCCCTCGGTGAAAGAGGGGTGGAGGTAACGGTCGGCCGGTACGCCGGTTTTGGGTTCGCCGGAGGCGCAAAAGCGGTCCGGAAAAATTTGGTAAAGCACCCCGCCCTTTAGCCAGCCCGGCGTGGTAAAGGCCGGGTGGTAAACGGTAAGGCGGTAGGGTTCGCCCGCCGGGTCGTTGAGCGCGGCGGCGCCCCCCGCCCCGGCGGTTAAGGCGTTTGCCCCAAAGGGAGAAACAAAGCTGAACCGGTAAAACCACAGCCCCGGCTGCTCGGGGGTGACAATACACTCCCACCACCAGCCCTCGGCTTCACTTTTTTCTGTGCGCCAAAAGTCATGCGGGGCGGGGGGTTCGCCCTCTCGCCACAGCCACAGCAGCGCTTCGCCGCAGTCGTTTGGCAAAAACAGCCGAAAGCTGACCGCCTGCCCCGCCGGGGCCGCCCCAAAGGGGGTTTTGTAGCGCTCGTCTCGCGAAAAATAGGGGGTGCGCATGGTTATTTAACCGGTTTGCAGTGCCAAATACCGTTTGCGTAGTCGGCAATGGCGCGGTCGGCCGAAAAACGCCCGGCCATGGCAATGTTGGTGAGGGACATTTTGTCCCAAACAGCCCGGTTGGGGTAAAGGCGGTCGACGGTTTCGTGGGCTTTGCAGTAGCTTTCAAAATCTGCCAGCACCATGTAGGGGTCTACGGTGAGCAGGGAGTCTACTACGTCGTTAAAGGGTCGGCCCAGCCCGCCCCGCAAAAAGTCGAGGGTCTCTTTAATAACAGGGTTATTATAATAGTATTCGCGGGGGTCGTAATGCTGCTTTTGGCGGGCGGCTTCTTCTGCCTCCATGCCGAATATGACAATGTTTTCGTCGCCCACCGCGCGGTGAATCTCTACGTTGGCGCCGTCTTCCGTGCCCAGCGTTACCGCGCCGTTGAGCATGAGCTTCATGTTGCCGGTGCCGGAGGCCTCCGTACCCGCGAGCGATATTTGCTCGCTTACGTCTGCCGCCGGTACCAGCAGCTCGGCCAAGGTGACGCGGTAGTCTTCCATATACACGACCTTCAGCCGGTCGCGGACGGATTTATCTGCCGCAATAAGGTCGGCCAGCGAGCAGATCATTTGAATAATTTGCTTGGCCATAAAGTAGCCGGGCGCGGCCTTGGCCCCAAACAGGTAGGTTTTGGGCACAAACTCGGCGTTGGGGTTGTTTTTTAAGAACAAATAGTCGGCCGCAATGTGCATGAGATTCATGTGCTGGCGCTTGTACTCGTGCAGCCGCTTAATTTGAATGTCAAAAATCGACTGCGGGTCGCACTTGCCGCCCCCCGCCGCCGCAATATAGGCCGCCAGCCGCTTTTTGTTGTGCTGCTTTATCTCGTGCAGGCGGCGCTTTACGTCGTCGTCGTCCGCAAAAGCCAGCAGGCCCTTGAGTTCGTCCGCATTGCGGCGGTAGCCGTCGCCCAGCAGAGAAGTAATAAAATCGTCCAGCTCGGGGTTGGCCTGGCAAAGCCAACGCCGGTGGGCAATACCGTTGGTTACGTTGTGGAATTTTTCGGGGGTCAGGCGGTAAAAATCTGCAAAAACGTCTTTCTTTAAAATGTCGCTGTGCAGCTCGGACACGCCGTTTACGCTGTGGCAGGCGGCCACGGCCAAATTGGCCATGCGCACCGTGTCGCCCGAAAGCACCGCCGTGCGCTCTACCAAGTCGGCGTCGCCCGTTTGCTCCCACACCTGCCGCCGGTGGCGGTGGTCAATTTCTGTTACAATTTGGAAAATGCGGGGCAGCCGCTCGCGGAAGAGCGAAACCGGCCAGCACTCCAGCGCCTCGCGCATGACGGTGTGGTTGGTGTAGGCCAGCGTGCGGGTTACAATGTCCCATGCGCGCTCCCACGGGTAGCCGCATTCGTCCAGCAAAATGCGCATGAGTTCCGGCACGGCCAGCACGGGGTGAGTGTCGTTGGTATGAATGGCCGCCCGCTCGGGCAGCGTGTCCAGTCTTCCCTCTCGCCGCAGGTGCTGGCGCACAATGTCCTGCACCGAGGCCGAAACCAGAAAATACTGCTGGCGCAGCCGCAGCGACTTGCCCTCGTAGTGGTTATCCGCCGGGTAAAGCACCTGACTGATGACCTCTGCCATGGCGTTTTGCTCGACCGCCTGCATATACTGCCCGGCGTTAAAGAGCTTCATATCCAGCCCCGGGGCCTCGGCGCTCCACAGCCGCAGCACCGAAACGCCTTTCCCGTCTAACCCCGGCACCATAAGGTCGTGCGGCACCGCCCGCACGGGGGTGTAGCCCTCGTGCTCTACGTGGTGGTGGGTACCGTCCCACCACTCGCGCACCGAACCGTCAAACCGTACCTCGACCGCCTGCTCCGGCCGGTCGGTCAGCCATACCGAACCACCCGGCAGCCAAAAATCCGGCAGCTCGGTTTGCCAGCCGTCTACCAGCTTTTGGCGAAAAATGCCGTATTCATAACAAATGGAGTAGCCCATGGCGGGGTAGCCGCCGGTAGCCAGCGCGTCTAAAAAACAGGCGGCCAGCCGCCCTAAGCCGCCGTTGCCCAAGCCGGCGTCCGGCTCCTGCTCGTAAATGCGGTCTAACTTTACGTTAAAATGCGCCAGCGCCTTTTGAAAAGGGGCGGTAAGCCCCAAATTAAACAGGGTATTTTTGAGCGACCGGCCCATTAAAAATTCCATGCACAGGTAGTAAACCTGCCGGGTTTTTTGCTTTTCGGCCCGCTCGGCAAAGGCGCGGCGGCGGGTTGCCAGTACGTCGCGCAGCAGCAGCACAATGGCCTTGTAAAATTGTTCGTCCGTTGCCTCTTGCGGGGTAACGCCCAAAGCGTGCGAAAGCGTGCGCTCTATGCCCTCTCGCGCTTCGGCGGCCGTGTAGTGCGTGTTCATGCTTGCAGTCCTCCCAGTATTGATTCTTATCTATTATAGTACGAAATCCTGAAAAATCAAGGCCGACCGGCGCAAAAAAAGCGACAAAAATCGCCGGAAATCTGCAAAAAAAGATTTACATTCGGCGGCGGGTGTGGTACAATAAAAAAAATGAAAAACGGCAACGCTTTGAGCACCGGCGTTTCGGCGCCGGCAAGGGTACGCCATTCATTCGCCCCCCGCCCCGGCGGCGGGGCTACCGCAGGGGGATTCTTGCCGCGCAGCGTGCTGCGCGGTATTTTTTATGTGCAAGGCGAGGACGGAAAAGGGCCAAAAAGGGCCTGCGAGGAGTGGCATGTGCTCGGCTTCCCTCGCCTTATGTGGATGTATTCGCGCGTTTGGCCCCGCCAAACGCTTGGTTTGTAAATATCTTGCACAGGAGGAGACAACCATGAACAAAGAAAAAACGGTCGTTGGCGAGCAGGGCATTTACGACGCCCGCACGCTGGGCGCGCCCAAAATGCTGGTGCTGGGCGTGCAGCACATGTTCGCCATGTTTGGCGCAACGGTGCTGGTACCCCTGCTGACCGGGCTGGACGTTGCCACCACCCTGCTTTTTGCAGGGCTGGGCACGCTGCTCTTTCACCTGATCACAAACGGCAAGGTGCCGGCCTTTTTGGGCTCGTCTTTCGCCTTTTTGGGCGGCTACGGCGCCGTAACCGCGCTGGCAGACGAGACCACCACGGCGGCGCAGCTGCTGCCCTACGCCTGCCTGGGCGTTGCCTGCGCCGGGCTGCTGTATTTGGTGCTTGCCGCCCTCATTAAGCTGGTGGGGGTAAACAAGGTCATGAAGTTCTTCCCCCCCGTGGTGACCGGCCCCATTATTATTGCCATTGGGCTGGGGCTGGCCGGGTCGGCGGTCTCGAACTGCACCACCAACTGGCTGGTGGCGCTGGTGGCGCTGGCCATTATTATTGTATTTAACGTATGGGGCCGCGGCATGGCCAAAATTATCCCCATTTTGCTGGGGGTAGTAGGCTCCTGCGCCGTGGCGGCCTTGCTTGCGATTGTGTGGGGCCAAACCATTACGCTGGAGACCGGCGCGCAGGTGATTGCGCTTGGCGGCAACCCCAACTTGCAGCTGTTTGACGTAGCCAGCCTGAACGAGCTGAAAGAGGCCGCCTGGATTGGCCTGCCCATTCACTGGAAGGCCACCGTGTTCGGCGGGGTTGACTGGTCGAACGGCTCGCTCATTACCTCTTCTATTATCGCTATTATGCCCATTGCCCTCGCCACCATGATGGAGCACATTGGCGACGTGTGCGCCATTTCTTCTACCGTGGGCCGCAACTTTGTACAAAACCCCGGGCTGCACCGCACCTTAACCGGCGACGGGCTGGCCACCACGCTGGCTTCGCTGTTTGGCGCCCCGGCCAACACCACCTACGGCGAGAACACCGGCGTGCTCGCCCTCTCAAAAGTATATGACCCCCGGGTGATTCGCATTGCCGCCCTGCTTGCGGCGCTGCTCTCGTTTTGCCCCAAGTTCGCGGCGGTGATTCACCTCATCCCCACCGCGGTCATCGGCGGCATTTCGTTTGTGCTTTACGGTATGATTTCGGCCGTGGGCGTGCGCAACGTGGTAGAAAGCAAGGTAGACTTCACCAAAAGCCGCAATCTCATTGTGGCGGCCATTATTTTGGTGTGTGCGCTGGGGCTGACCGGCGGCATCTCCTTCGGCATTGGCAAGGTGACCATTACCCTGTCGGCGCTGGCCGTGGCCTCCATTGCCGGCATTGTGCTCAACGCCATTTTGCCCGGCAAGGACTACGAGTTCACCCCCGAAGACCCCCAGCCTACCGGCGTGGATTTTGAAATTAACGCCGGCGGGGAATAATTCCTCCGTCCTAAATCCGTAAAAAATCAACCCCCGCGCGGCTGTAGGAAAAAGCAGCTGCGCGGTTTTCGCTTTCATATAAGGGAGTTCAGGCTCGCCGCTTGACCGAGGCGGCCAAAAAGACCAGCAGCTCTACCGTAACCACGGTGGGGCCGGTGGGCAGCCCGGCCGCCACGGCCAGGGCAAAGCCCACCAAAAAGCAGCCCTCTGCCGCCACCGCCGCCGCCAGCACGGTGGCGCGAAAGCTGGCGCACAGCCGCATGGCAATGAGGGCGGGGAATAAAATGAGGGCCGAAATCATGACCGCGCCCATCATCTTCATGCCTACTACCACCGTAACGGCGGTCAGCAGCGCCAGCAGCAGCTGGTGAGCGCCCCCCGCAAGCCCGGTGGCGCGGGCGTAGGCGGGGTCAAAGGTAACGGCAAAAATGCGGTGGTAAAAACAGGCGAAGAGCAGCAGCACCGCCACCGAAAGGCCGAGGCTCAGCCAGGCGTCTTGATTTGAAAGGGTCAGCACCGAGGCCGAACCGAACAGGGTGTTGCAGGCATCGGCCGTCATGCCACCGGAGAGCGAATAAAAGAGCACCCCCAGCGCCATAGCGGCGGAGGAAAGCACCGCGACGGCGGCTTCTCCCTTTAAGCGGCCGCTGTCTCCCAGCCGCAGCAGCAAAAAGGCGGCCAGCGCCACCGCCGGCAGGGTAAACTCCATGGCGTAAGAGCCGGTTAGCCCCAGCAGCGTGCCCAGCGCCATGGCGCCAAAGCCCACGTGCGACAGCCCGTCGCCAATCATAGAAAACCGCCGCAGCACCAGCGTGACCCCCAGCATGGCGGCGCAAAGCGACACCAGCGCCCCCACCGCCAGCGCCCGCAGCACCACCCGCAGCAGGTAGGGGTCGGCAAACAGTTGCGAGACGCTCATATTGCCGCCTCCCCCGTAAACCGCCGCCCAAGGGGCGAGGCGGCATATTCTGCCGGCCTGCCGAAAAAGTAGTCGCCGTTGGCGAGATGTAAAATGCGGCTGGCCATAGAAAGGGCGGAGGGGATGTCGTGCGAGACCATGAGCACCGTCATACCCGCGCGGTTTTGGCGCTCTATGGCGCGGTAAAGCTCGGCCGTTACCACCGGATCCAGCCCGGCGGCCGGTTCGTCCAGCACCAGCATACGGCGGGCGGCGGTAAGGGCCCGCGCCAGCAGCACCCGCTGCTGCTGCCCGCCCGAAAGGGTGGGGAAGGGGGCTTTCTCCAGCCCGGCAAGTTCCATTGCCTGCATGGCCCGCGCGGCGGCGGCCTTTTCTTCTTTGCTGTAACGGGGCGAGAAGGCGCGGCGGCCCAGCAGCCCCGTGCGCACAATTTCTTCTACCGTGGCGGGAAAATCCTTTTGGGCGGGGTGCTGCTGGGGCAGGTAGCCGATTTGCGAGCGGGTTAGCCCGTCGCCGAAGGTGAGGCTGCCGCCGTCTGGCTTTTTTTGGCCCAAAATGCACCGCAGCAGGGTGCTTTTGCCCGAACCGTTTTCGCCCACCACGCACAGGCAGTCGCCCGCCTCTACGGCAAAGGACAAATGCTCCACCACCGGGCGGCCGTCGTATTGTAAGGTTAAATTGTTACTGGTAAGCAAGGTCACGCGGCCAGCGCCTCCTTTAATATTTCGCAGTTGCGCCGCATGAGCGAGCAATAGCTTTCGCCGGCTTCATACTCCGCCAGCGTTACGTTGTGGCAGGAATGCAGCGTTGCCACCCGCCCGCCGGTAGCCTCTGCCACCGCCCGGGCCAGCCGCCGGTCAGAGAATTCGGTACACAGCACCACCGGCCGGGCGCGCTGCCGCGCGGCGGCAATCAGCCGGGCGAGGGTTTGCAAGTCTGCCTCGGTGTTGGAAGTACAGCCCGAAAAAGCGGCAAGGTAACGCCAGCCGCGGGCGGCGGTCATGTACAAAAAGGGGAAGCGGTCGGCTACTAAAAGCGGCGGGGCTTCGCCCCCCGGCAGAGCGTCAAAGGCGGTTATCACATCGTCCAGCTCCCCCCGCAGCGCCGCGTAACCCGCCTCATATTCCGCCCGGCGGGCGGGGTTGGCCGCGCAAAGGGTGCGGGTGATGGCTTCGGCCATAGCGGCGGCGTTGTGCGGGTCGGTCCAAATGTGTTCGTCCGGCTCGTCCTGTGTCGGGTGGTCGGGCGACACCGGGTCTTCCTCCGCCCGGGTGGGCACTTCGTCCATCAGCCGCAGGCAGGTTTTACCCGCCGGGTTGGCGGCAGAAAGTAAGGGCAGCACAAAAGCGTCGCTCTCGCCCCCGTTATACAGCACCACGTCGGCAGACTCTACCGCCGCAAGGGTGGTAAGCGAGGGTTCAAACCCGTGGGCCTCGCCCCCGGGGGGGAGCAGCAGCGTTACCTCCGCCGCCTCGCCCGCAATGCGGCGGGCCAAGTCGTAAAGAGGAAAAATCGTAGCCGCCACCCGCAGCCGCCCCGGCTGCTGCGACGTGGGGGCCGCCCCCCCGCAGCCGGCAAGGAGCAGCGCCAGCGCCGAAACCAAAGCCGCCAGCCGCTTCATGCCCGCGCCCTCTCGCCGCAGGCGGCGCACAGCCCCAGCAGGGTGGTTTGGCCTTCGTCTAACACAAAGCCCGCCCGGCCGAGCAGGCGGCCGAGCTCGTGAGAGGTGGGGGCGTCTATATGCACAATGCGCCCGCACACAAGGCAGCGGCCGTGCAAATGCCCCGCCGGGGCGGCGCAGGAGAGCATTTGGTAAACAAAATGGCGGCTGTTGCCCCGCACAAACCGCCGCACCTCGCCCTGCTCTACCAGCCGGTTCACCAGCCGGTAGACGGTGCTTTTGCCGGGGGCCAGCGCGGGGGCTTCGGCCCGCAGGCCCTCGGCGATTTGATGAATCGACTGGGGCAGCGCGCTGTGGCGGCGCAAATATTCGCACAGCAGCCGCTTTTGCTCGGTTTGGTATTGCTTCATGCCCCGTTACGCCTTCTTTCAACCTGAGAGTAAGTCTCATTTTACTCGGCGACGGGGCATTTGTCAAGTCTTTTTATGCATAAGGGGCGCGGGGGCGGTAAAAAACGGCTTCGCCGCCCACGATCCTGGCGGTGAGCGGGCGGTCGACCAGCCAGCCCCGGTCGGCCGCCAGCAGGCAGGCTACCCGCCGCCCGTTTTGCCGGCGGAGGGTGAAGGCATAGTCCGCCCCCTCGTCTTCGCCGTACAGGCAAAAGCGCACCCCCTGCGCCGTTAGGGTAAAGCGGTCGTAATCCTCCGTTTGCAGGGTAAAGTCGCCAAAGGGAAAGGCAGGCAAGTCTTCCGGCGG
>CANQGN010000015.1 GCA_947623215.1 uncultured Clostridia bacterium | reverse complement strand
GGCGGGGTTTTGGCGTAAAAACTGCATGGCGCGGTGGCTGGCATTCAATTCTACCGGCAGGGTAACCAGTTGAAAAAGCGTGGCGGCGGCAAAAAGCAGCAGCCCAATGTTTACCAGCGCAAAGGCCCCAAACACCGCCCCCAAAATAGCGAGCGGCAAGCCGATGGTAGAAGCCACGTTGCACACCGGTACCAGCGCGGTGCGAATGCGCACCGGCACATATCCCCGCGCGTGCTGTACGGCGTGCCCCGCCTCGTGCGCGGCAATGCCCGCCGCGGCAATGGTGGCGGCGTGAAACACCCCTTCGCTTAAAAATATCGTCTTTTTGGCGGGGTGGTAATGGTCGGTCATTTGCCCCCGCACCGGCTGCACCGCCACGTCTGTAATACCGGCGGCCTGCAGCACCTGCCGGGCCACCTGCTCGCCCGTTAAGCCCGCGGCAAGCGGGCGGGCGCTGTAGCGCCGGTAAGCGCCGCTCACCATGGCCTGCGCCGCCAGCACCAGCAGCAGCGCCGGCAGCATAAACACGTAGTATTGCATGTAAGACGCGCTCAACCACATCATATCGTTTCGTTCCTCTCTTATTGGCCGGTTAAAGGCTCTACCCGGCTGCCGGGCGGCAGCGGGTGGCCGCGCAAATAGGCTTCGTCGCTCATGGGGCGGGCGCCGGCCGGCTGCACGCTTTTCAGCCGCAGGGCACGGCCGTCTCCACAGCAAACTATCAGCTGGCGGGGGGCCGTTACCTCCCCCGGCTGGCCGCCGCATTCCCCCACAACCTCGGCCTCGTGCACCTTTAAGGTCTGCCCGGCAAGAGAAACCGTGGCAGAGGGCCAGGGGTTCAGCCCCCGCACCTGCGCCGCGAGCGCATGAGCGGGGCGGGTAAAGTCCATAGGCGAATCGGCGCGGGTTAAGGGGGGCGCGTAGGTGGCCTCCTCCCCCCGCTGGGGGGTGGGGGTTATGGTGCCCTGCCGCAGGCCTTCCAGCGTGGGGCCGATGAGTTCGCCGCCCATTTCTGCCAGCCGCTCAAACAGCTGGCCGGCCGTTTCGTTTGGCAAAATGGGGCAGCGCTTTTGCAGCAGCAGGGCGCCGGTGTCCATGCCTTTATCCATCAGCATAGTCGTAACGCCGGTTTCGGTTTCGCCCCGCAGCACCGCCCACTGAATGGGGGCGGCCCCCCGGTAGCGGGGCAGCAGCGAGGCGTGAATATTCACGCAGCCGAGGGGGGGCAGGGCCAGCATTTCTTCCGGCAGCAGCTTGCCGTAGGCCACCACCACCACGCACTCCGGCGCAAGCGAGCGAAGCTGCGCCGTTGCCTCGCCCGTTTTAAGCGACACAGGCTGAAACACCGGCAGCCCCATTTCTTCTGCCAACACCTTTACCGGCGGGGGCAGCAGGCGATGTCCCCTGCCCGCCGGGCGGTCGGGCTGGCAAAACACCCCGGCAATGGTATGCCCGGCGGCGGCCAGCGCCCGCAGGGGGGGCAGGGCAAAGTCCGGCGTACCCATAAAAACCAGTCTCACGGCGGCAAACTCCTTTTCTACTTTTTTCCTTACAATTTCATGGCAAAAAGCCTTGGCCAGCAGGTCTACCCCCGTCATTTTGACAGGCTCTCCCCGGCGGTTAAAAAAGGTAACCGTTACCTTTTTGGGGCGGCGGGTAATGCCGCACCGCCCGGGGCTGGAAAGGCATCCCTCTGCCGTTTCCTGTCGGCCGCTTTGCGCCACAATAACGGGGTTGATGAGTTCCAGCGGGCCGTCGCCCACGTCTATTACGCACACGCGGCGCAGCACCCCCACCTGCGGGGCGGCCAGCCCCACACCGCCGGCGCGGTTCATGGTTTCTACCATGTCGTCCAGCAGTTGAAACAGCCGTTCGTCGTATTGCTCTACCGGGCGGCAGCGGCGGGTAAGCAGGGGGTCGCCCTCTTGCAAAATGTTGCGGTATGCCATGTTTCTCCCTCTTTCGCGGTTACGGGGCGGTCAAATGCGCCCGCGTTGCATTGCATTATCTTACGCAGCGGCGGCGGCTTTCATTCCGCGCCGCAAAAACTCAAATAAATTCTACCCATACCGACGTGCCGGCATGGGCCCGCTCGGCCCCCAGCTGCCGCAGCGCTTCTAAGAGCATTTGCCGAAAGGCGCGGGAATTGCGGCACTTTATAGTGAGGTGGTAGCGGTAGCGCCCGCCCTGCCGCACCACCGGCGCCGGCGCGGGGCCAAGCACCTTTAGGGGCAAGTCGGCGTAGTCTTTGGTTTGGGCCACCAGCTGTTTGACCGCCGTAAGCAGCGCGGCGGCCGCCTGCTCGGCCCCGGCGGCGGTTTCGTTTGAGAAGCCCACCACGCACATGTCGCAAAAGGGCGGCGTTTGGGTGATACGGCGAAGCGCCATTTCTTCTTCAAAAAAAGCGTCGTAATCCTGCCGACGGGCAAGGTCTATCAGCTCCTGGTCGGGCTCGGCGGTTTGAATAACCGCTTCTCCCCCGCCCCCGGCCCGACCGGCGCGGCCGATCACCTGGGTAAGCAGGGCGAAGCCCCGCTCGGGGGCGCGGTAGTCGCTTTGATGAAACACGCTGTCTGCCCCCAGCACCCCCACCAGCGTAACCCGGGGAAAGTCCAGCCCCTTGGCCACCATTTGGGTGCCGAGCAGTATATCGTATTCGCCCTTTTGAAAGGCGGCCAGCTTGTCGCCATGGGCAGAGCGAGACAAAGTAGAGTCGGCGTCCATACGCAGCACGCGGGCGCCGGGCAGGCGTTCGAGCAGCTGTTCCTCTGCCTTTTGGGTGCCTACGCCGCCGGTTTTTTGCAGCGGGCCGCCGCAGGTGGGGCACGTTTGCGGCAGCGGCGCGGTGTAGCCGCAGGTGTGGCACATAAGGCGATTATTATCGCGGTGGTAATTGAGCGACAGGCTGCAAGAGGGGCATTCCAGCACCGCTCCGCATTCGGCACAGCCCACAAAGGTGTGGTAGCCCCGCCGGTTGAGCAGCAGCACCGCCTGCTGCCCCGCCGCAAGGGTTTCTCGCAGTTTTTCAATTAAAAATTCTGAAAAAACAGATAAATTCCCCGCCAGCCGCTCGGCGCGCATATCTACCACCGAAACGGCAGGCAGCCGGGCGGCACCGTACCGCCGGGGCAGGCGGCAAAGGGTGTAAGTGCCCGCCTTGGCCTTGGCAAAACTGTTGACCGACGGGGTGGCGGAAGCCAGCACCAGCAGCGCCCCCTGCCGCGCCGCCCGAAAGCGGGCGACCGACCGGGCGTGGTAACGCGGGCTGGCCTCTGACTGGTAGGTGTGCTCCTGCTCTTCGTCCATTACAATCAGCGAGAGCGTTTCAAAGGGAGCAAAAACGGCCGAGCGGGTACCCACGGCAATATGCGCCTTGCCCTCGCGCACCCGCTTCCACTCGTCCAGCCGCTCGCCGGGCGACAGACGGCTGTGAAAAATGGCTACCTCCTGCCCATACCGCCGCTGAAAAATGGCCATGGTTTGGGGGGTCAGGGCGATTTCCGGCACCATGACAATCACCCCGGCGGCGGGCTGCGCCCGGCGGGCTTCGTCTATCAATTTTAAATATACGCTGGTTTTGCCGCTGCCGGTGACGCCGTACAGCAGCGCCGCCGCCCCCTCTTTTTGACGCAGCAAGGCGAGAAGGGTGCGGTAGGCCGCCTGCTGGTCGTCGCTGAGCGTAATCTCGGCCGGGGCTTCGGCGGCGGCCGCCGGGGCGGGCATACGGTAAACCGGCTGTTCAAACAGGGTAAGGGCGCCTTTTTTTACCAGCGCCTGCGGCACCGCCGGGGTAACGCCGGCAAAATAACAAACTTCTTTCAGCGAAAGCGGGCCGGTTTGCTCTAAGAGCTCTACCACCGCCTGCTGGCGGGGGGTGAGCTTGTACGAAAGCGCGGCTTCGTCGTTTAACCGCAAAGTTTTCTCGGTCGCGTCGCCCAGGCGCCGCACGGCCGCCTGCTCGCAGGCGAGCAGACCCGCCTCTACCAGCGGGCGCAGCGAAAGCTCGGCCGGGGGCAGCCCGTAGCGGGCGAGCAGCTGCTGCTCGGTTTGCGGCCTGCCGCTTTTTTGCAGCGCGGCCAGCATGTGCCGCTGCCCGGGCGAAAGCGACAAAAGCGCCGCCTGCCCCTCCGGCTGGGCCGGCAGGGCACGGTAGCGCCTGGCAAGCTGTAACTGTAGCCCGGCGGGCAGCATGGCGCGGCAGGCGTCATACAGCGGGCAAAAGGTATGCTCCTTTAAATAAAACGCCAGCTCCGCCAGCTCCGGCGTTAACACCGGCGCGGCGTCCAGCACCGCCAACAGGGGCTTGGTCTCTTGCCCGGCGGGCGGGGCGGTGTGCGCCAGCACAAACCCGGTGCGGGCGCGGTTGCCCTTGCCAAAAGGCACCGCCACCCGGCAGCCGACGGCCGGCAGGGGCGTTTGCTCCGGCACGTGGTAGTGAAACAGCCGGTCAAATTGCAGGGTCGTCTGCTCCACCGCCACGGCAACAAACCGTTCGCTCATGCAAAAAGGGTTAGTGGTCGCACTTTTCCCTGGCCAGTTCGTCCAGCGCCAGGGTGACCGGCTTTTCGGTTAAAATTTCTTGCTCGCGCTGGGCGCGATTGCTGATTTGGCGGGCGCGACGGGCCACGTCAATCACCAAATCATAGCGGTTTTCATAAGCCTGAATGAGCTTCCCAATGGAAGGATTGAGCATCTTGCAACACCTCGTTTATGAATTCTTCGTTTGCCCCAAAGCGGCAGCGGGCGGCCGTTAATATGGCGATGAGCTGCCCTACGGCGTCCGGCAAATGGTCGTTTACCACCACGTATTGGTAGCGGTGGGCTTTTTTCATTTCTTCTACCGCCGCCGCCAGCCGCCGGGCGGTTTGGTCGTTACTTTCCGTCCCCCGGCCGGTCAGCCGCTTGTGCAGCACGGCAAACGAGGGGGGCATTAAAAAAATACTGATTGCCTCCGGCTTTTTGCGGCAAATTTGGCGGGCGCCCTCGGTATCGCACTCTACCAGTACGTCCAGCCCCTGCCGCCGCCAGCGGTCTATGGGCGCAGCGGGGGTGCCGTAGTAGTTGCCGCAATACTCTGCATATTCCAAAAAGGCCTCTTCGCGAATGCCTTTTTTGAATTCCTCCGCCGTTACAAAGCGGTATTTTTGGTCGTCCGACTCCGCCCGGCGGGGGCGGGTAATGCAGGAGATAGAAAAGCGCAGCTCCGGCAGCTGGCGCAGCACCTCGCCAATGACCGTATCTTTACCCGAACCAGACGGCCCGGAGAGTAAAAACAAATTGCCCTCAGCCTTCGTCATGGTCTTCCTCTCTTGCCGCGCGTTCGGCCTCGGTAATGCGGTCGGGCGTTAAGTACGAGAGCACCACGTGGCCGCTGTCTGTCACTATAACGCCCTGGGTTTTGCGCCCCTGGGTAGCGTCAATTAACAGGCTTTGCTCGCGCGCGCTGGCAATCAGGGTTTTAACGGGCAGCGACTGCGGGGCCACCACCGCCACCACCCGCTCTGCCGCTACGCGGTTGCCAAAGCCGACGTCAATAAGCTGCATGTGCATCTTCCTTTATTCCAAGTTTTGTATTTGTTCGCGCATTTTTTCAAGCTCCGCCTTTACGGCCACCACCCGGTGGGCCACGGCGGTGTTTTGGGCTTTGGAACCAACGGTGTTGATTTCGCGGTTGGCTTCCTGCATTAAAAAGTCCAGCTTGCGGCCGGCGGGTTCGTCGCCGCAAAGCAGCGATTCCATTTGCGCCAAGTGACTGCGCAGCCGCACCGTTTCTTCGTCTACCGCCACGCGGTCGGCAAAGAGCGCCGTTTCGGTAAGCAGACGCTGTTCGTCTACCGGGCCGGTTAACAGCTCGCGCAGCTTTTCTTCCAGCCGGGCGCGGTAGGCCGCCTGCGTTTTGGGGGCTTCGGCCTCTATTTCTTCTACCAAACGCAGCACGCCTTGCAGCTTTTCGCGTATATCGCCCGCCAGCCGCTCGCCTTCTGTTTGGCGCATGGCCAAAAAGGCGTCAATCGCGCGCTCTACCACCGGGCGCAGGGCGGCGGTAAGGGTTTCTTCCTCCTCCGGCGGGCGGTGCACGGTCAGCACCTCCGGCACGCGGGCCAAATCGGCGGCAGTTAAATCGGCGGGAAGGCCGTAGGTTTCGGCCAGTTCTTGTACCGCACCGGCGTAGGCGGCAGCCAGCGCATGGTTCACCGTTACGCGGGCGGGGGTTACGCCTTCGTCTTCTACCGTAACAAACAGCTCTACCTTGCCCCGCGCGACCCGCTGCTGCACCCAGCCTTTTATGGTATCCTCCAAAAACAGCATGGTGCGGGGCAGGCGGCAGGTAATCTCTAAATAACGATGATTGACCGATTTCATCTCTACGCACACGGTGCGGCCGTCGGCGGTTTGCTCCGCCCGGCCGTAACCGGTCATGCTTTTTACCATGTTAAAACGCCCCCTTTTGCCCTATCGGCTTATTATACCGCTTTTTTCCCGGTTTGTCAAGCAAGGCAGCTTGCTATAAAGTCCCCCACGGCGGCCTCGTACCCCGCGGGGTCAGCCAAATAGCCCAGCCCGTGCCCCGCCCCGGCAAAGGTGACCAGCCGCTTTTGGGCGGTGCAGGCGGCATAAAGCTCCCGGCTCATCTCGCAGGGCACAAAGCGGTCGTCTTCGCCATGCAGCAGCAGCACCGGCACCCGGGCGGCGGCCACCGCCTGCAAGGGAGAGGCGGCGTCAATCGAAAACCGGCCAAACAGCCGGGCGGCCCACCCCACCGCCGCCGTGGCGGCCGGGGCCAACCGGCGGGAGAAGCGGTGGGCGCAAACGCTTTGAATAATGGCGCGGGGGGCGGTGTAGGGGCTGTCGGCCAGCACGCCGACCACCCGCCCCGCAAGCGGCAGGGCGGCGGCCATTAATACCGTTGCGGCCCCCATAGAAACCCCCACCAAAAAAATGGGGGTATTCTCGCCAAACCGCCGGGCGGCGTATGCCACCCAGCTTTGGCAGTCGCGCTGTTCTTTTATGCCAAAGCAAATGGTATGCCCGCCGCTGCGGCCGTGGGCCCGCTGGTCGACCAGCAGCAGGTTATGCCCCAGCTTGCGGGCGAGCAGCGCCCCGCCGCAAAAGTCGCGCAGGGCAATGCCGCGATAGCCGTGAAACTGAATTTGCAGCGGGGCGCCGGGCGCGGTTTCGTAATACCGGCCGTACAGGCGCAACCCGTCGTACGAGCGAATCTCCACCGGTTCAAAGGGCAGGGCTGCAAGCTGCCCCGCGAGCGTATTCATTTCCTCCCGACAGGCCTTGTACTGCCTACCGGGCGGCAGGCGGTAGGGGTTTTGCTCGCCGTGCTGGGGCGAAAAAAAGGCGGCAAAGTAGCAGTACAGCAGCCCGACAAAGCAGGCGGCGACCGCCCCCACAATCACCCACAATATCCACATGGCGAACCTCTCCCCCTATTTTTCTCGCTCTTTAGGCCTCGCGCTCGCTTAAAATCGCGTCTACGCTGACCAGCTGCACGCAAAGGCAAAAAAGCTCGGCGGCGGTTTTTAAATCCTCCAGCGGCGGGTAAGAGGGCGCAATGCGAATGTTGCGGTCTTGCGGGTCTACCCCATAGGGGTAGGTGGCCCCCGCGCCGGTTAACACCACGCCCGCCTTTTTGCAGCGGGCCACAATGGCTTTGGCGCAGCCGGGCAGGGCGTCAAACGAAATAAAGTAGCCGCCCTTCGGCCGGGTCCACTCTGCAATGCCAAGGCCGCCCAGCTCTTCTTCAAAAATGTGCAGCACCGCCTCAAACTTGGGGCGCAAAATGGCGGCGTGCAGCCGCATGTGGCGCTTCATACCGTTAATGTCGCCAAAAAAGCGCACGTGGCGCAGCTGATTTACCTTGTCGTGGCCGATGGTTTGAATGGCCAGCTGTTTTTTTATATCTTCCATATTGTTGTGCGAGGTGGCAATGGCGGCAATGCCCGACCCCGGAAAGCTGATTTTAGAGGTTGAAGCAAATTTATATACCATATCCGGATTACCGGCCGCCTTGCACTCCGCCAAAATTTCAATCAGCTCGTCCTGATCGTCGTCGTACAAATGGTGCACGCCGTAGGCATTGTCCCAAAAAATGCGAAAATCGCGGGCAGCGGGCTTTAACCGGGCAAAGCGGCGCACCACTTCGTCCGAATAGGAATTGCCGGTGGGGTTGGAGTATTTTGGCACGCACCAAATGCCTTTTATGGCGTCGTCTGCGGCCACCAGCCGCTCGACCAAATCCATATCCGGCCCGTCTTCGTTCATGGGTACGTTGATCATCTCAATGCCAAAATACTCGGTAATGGCAAAATGCCGGTCGTACCCCGGCACCGGGCACAAAAACTTCACCGCCGGCAGGCGGCACCAGGGGGTAGAGCCCATAATGCCGTGGGTCATGGCGCGGGCGATGGTGTCGTACATCACGTTTAAGCTGGAGTTGCCGTAAATAATAATATTGTCGGCCGGTACCTCAATCATATCGCCAATCAGCTGCTTGGCCTCGGCAATGCCGTCCAGCACGCCGTAGTTGCGGCAGTCGGTACCGTCTTCACAGGTCAAGTCCGAATTGCTGGCCAGCACGTCCATCATGCCCATAGAGAGGTTCAGCTGCTCGTCGCTCGGCTTGCCGCGCGCCATGTTGAGCTCTAAATGGCGGCTTTGAAAGGCCCTGTAGCGCTCGTGCAGCGACTGGCGAAGCTTTTGCAGTTCTTCGGTGGTTTGTTCCCGATATGCTTTCATGGTTAATGCTCGTTCCCTTCTGTTTGCGTTGGTTAAAAGTAGGTTACCTGTACCCGCTTGCCCATTTTTTTCAGCGCTTCGTTGAGCTCAATGACCAGCTGCATTTTAATGCTGAAGTTAATGGGCAGGCTGGGGTTTTGGTGGGCGGGGTTCATGGCCCGCCCCACAAAAAAGCGAATGTCGGTGGCGTCTTCAAACATCATGCGGCTAAGCAGCGAGGCGCCGTCGTTTTTATACCCCCACTTTACGTAGGATTCATTGTCTTGCAAATAGTCTTTGGCGTAGGTCAGCACCCGGTTGACGGTAATGACCCCTTCGGTGACCAAATCGACCCCCTCCATTTCGGCGGTGGGGGGAATGTCCGGGTCGTCGTAGGTTAAGCTGGGGCGCAGCTCTACCCCCAAATAGTCGGCCACCAGCGAGGCGGTGGTGCCGCCGCACACCACGTGCCGCCCCTCTTGCTCTAAAAAGAGAGAAATCATACGGTCGGCGTCGTCGTGCACCGCAGGCGGGCCAAAGAGCACGTTCACCGCCTCGTGGCGGCGCATACGAATGGCGCAAATGGTGGTGTCGTCCCCCGGCTTAAAGCGGTATAGGTTTTTGCACTCCTCCAGCAAAATGGTCGCCCAGGTTTTGGCCGAAAAATCGGGGTCGTAGAGCGAGACCAGGTAAGCGATAATATCGTCCCGCTCCCAGCCAAAGCGCTTGTCTATGCCAATACCGGCGTGGGTGCAGCCGTCGCTCATGGCTATAAACAGGTCGTTTTCCTGCAACGCCACCCGCGAGCGGTAAATGGTTTTGTCGCCGATAACCTGCTCCGCCTTAGGCAGGTGGTAGTGCTTGCCCCCCCGCAGCAGAATCACGTGGGGGTTGTCGTACTCAAAAATTTCCGCTTCGCGGTTTTCTACCAGATGAATAAGGGTAAAGGTAGAGTACCCCACCCGGCTGACGGAGGAAATAGGCAGGGTGTCGGCAATGGTTTGCACGCATTCTTCTATAGAAAGCCCCGCCGCCATCATGGTAGAAATAATTTTAGAAGTCAGGGTAGAAAGAATGCTGGCCTTTACCCCGCTGCCCAGTCCGTCTGCCAGAACAATTACGGTCGAATCGTCTGCCTGCTCCAGCACGTCCACATGGTCGCCGCAGAGCTGTTCGCCGTACTTGTTCATGCTTTGAATGCCAATATCAGCGAAGAGCAGACTCATCGGTAATCGACTCCTTCAGCTTGCTGAGCGCAATTTTGGTTTCGGCGGTGGTTTCGCCGAGCAGCGAAGCGATTTCCTGCACAATGCGCATTTGCTTTTCTACCACTTTGTCGGCAATTTCTACCGTTTGGGCGGTAATGGATTCTTTCTTTTGGCGTTCCAGCGTTTCTTCGGTTACGTTGCGCAGCACCCCCATTACAATGTGGTACTCGGGGTCTAAAATGGTGGTAATCTCAAGGTAAGTCTGCGACTGCTCGCGGTACAGCCGCCGCACGCTCACCCGCTGGCGGCGGGCCAGCGGCTCGGCAAACACCGCTTCGTCCATAAAGGCAGAAAGCGGCTCGCCCATAATGTCAATGCGGTGGCGAATGCCCAGCATGTTGAGCGCGGCGCGGTTGATTTGCTGTACCTCTAATTCTTCGTTTAGCACAATTACGCCGTTGGGGGTGTTGTTGATAATGGTGTCTGAAAACGTTTCGGCCTTGGCCTTTAAGTAGGGCAGGCACATAGAGGCGTTGGCCTTGCCCCGGTAAATGGCGGCCGCCTTGTCGCGGCAGGTGCTGTAGCCGCAGCCGCCGCAGTTTAACTCGTCTTCCGGCGTGGTTTTGCCCATGCGCAGCAAAATTTCGCGCAGCGCTTCCTCCGGCACCGGGGTCTCGGTGCGGGGCAACGGCTCAAAAGAGCGGTCAAGCGACCCGCTAAAGGGCAGCTGGTAGGGCTTGTTTTTAACCGTTTTTTCTATCAGCGGCAGGTCTACAATGCTCCCCCGCCGCCGACCGGGGCCGCCGGCGCACCCGCCCTCGCAGGCGGTCAGCTCTACAAAGCAGTGGTGCAGCTGGCCGTCGGCAATTTGCTGCAACGCCTCCATGCAGGCCTTTACCCCGCAAACCGAAAGGTAGGTAGTATTGCTGCGGTGGGGCTGCATGGCCCGCACCAGCCCGCCGGGCAGGGCGGTGCAGGCGGTTTTGCCGCCGCCCTTGCCCTTGCCGGTGGGGCGCACGGCAATCGACTTTTCGGCCAGCCAACTGTCTAACTGGTCAAAGGTGAGCACCGCGTCTATGTAGCCCGGCAGGGCTTCGACCTCGTCTTTTTGGGCAATGCAGGGGCCAATAAACACCACCTTGCAGCCGGGGTCGGCCTCTTTTAGCGCCGCGGCGTGCACCTGCACGGGCGAGAGCACCGGGGCGAGCAGCGGCAGCGCCGCCGGGTAATATTTTTGAATAAGCAAATTGGCAGACGGGCAGGTAGAAGAAAGCAGCACGTCGGCGCCCTCTGCGAGCAGGCGGTCGTAAGCCGCCGTTACCGCCCCGGCCCCCGCCGCGGCCTCCCCCGCCCCGGCAAAGCCGAGGGAACGAAGCGCCGTTTGCAAATCGCCAATGGTAGCGCCGGGGTACTGGGCGGCATAGGACGCGTCTACGCTTGCCACCACGCGGTCGCCCGCGTGCAGCAGCCCCTCTACCGTGTAGCGTTCAGAGAATATTTCGTTGCCCGACTGCGGGCAAGCGGTGTAACACAGCCCGCACCAAATGCAGTCTTCTGCCACAATGCGGGCGTGCCCGCCCGAAAACCGAATGGCCTTGAGCGGACAGTGACGAATACATTTATGGCAGCTGCGGCAGCTTTTTTGCCGCAGCTTTAAGTGCTGAGACATGGCGTATATCCCCTGCCTTTCGCGGCGGGCGGGTTCCTCTTACCCCCGCCCGCCGCGTAATGTTGGCGCCGGCGCCCGCCGGCGGGTTACAGGTGGGCGAGTACCTCGGTTTCAAAAAAGCTGTCTACTTCCTCCGGCACAATGGAGAAGACCGCGTCGTTTACCGTAACGCAAACGTCCTTTTGGCAGTTGCCCATGCAAAAGGTACCGGCCAGCTCTACTTTGTCGCCCAGGCCGTGCTGTTCTATCAGCTCCTTCAGCCGCTCCACCACCGTGCGGGAACCCTTTAAATGGCAGGAACTGCCGATACATACGGTCACTTTCATAGGGATTTCCTCCTTTGTTCTGCTGCTAAAATTTCACAGCCGGCCGCCCGGCCGTTCGTTTAAAAGAATAGAATCATCAATTTCGAAGCCAGCACCACCATGACCAGCGCAATGGGGTAGGTGGCGGCGTAGGCAGACGATACCTCGTCGGTACCGGCGGTGCTGATGAGCGCCCCCAGCGCGGGGGTAGAGGTCATGCCGCCGGTAATGGAACCCAGGTTGTTGAAAATAGAGAGCTTAAAGACGTATTTCGCCAGCAAAAAGCCCACCAGCATGGGTACGGTGGTAAGAATGACCCCGTAAAGGAAATACGACACCTTGACGTTGGAGACAAAGTTCACCCCGCCGGGCACCCCGGCGCCAATGAGAAAGAGCACCAGCCCCAGCTCGCGGAAGAAATTGAGGGTTTCTTTTTGAATGGTGCAATTGAGCGGCCCAATGTGGCCGAAATGGCCGATAATCAGCCCCGCCACCAGCGTGCCGCCGGAGGCCCCCAGCGAAAAGTTAATGCCGGGGATTTTAATGGCGCCGATGATATACCCCAGCCCGATGGCCAAAAAGAAGGGAAAAAAGCCGAAGGGTTCCAGCTGGGTCAGGCGTCTGGCAATGGGTTTAAGCGTAATGGCGTTGGCCGCCCGAAAATGCTCTCGCTCGGCCGCCATATCCACCCGCAGCAACTTGGGGATAATTTGCACAAACAGCACCACGCCCAGCACGCCGTAGAGGTAGGCGATGCCGTAGCCCGCCACCAGACCGTCGGCATTTTGCGAAACCTCTTTGGCGGCCGAAAGGCCGGGGGTAGAGGTTAAAGCGCCGGTCATAATGCCCACCAAGAGCGACGCGTCTACCCCGCTGAGCAGAATGATGACAATGCCCACTGCGGCGGCGGTTAAAATAATGACGACACCCATGACGATGTAGGCCATGGACTTTTTGTTAAAGGTGCGGAAGAATTTTGGCCCGGCAATAAGGCCCACCGCCGTAACGAACATGGCGGTGCCGATGTTGGAAATGGTGGAATACTGGGCTTTAATGGCGTCGCTCATGAGCTCAATCTCTTTGCCCCCCACGGTAAAAGAGGGAACAAAGTTGGTTAAAATGCCGTAAAGCAGCGCCACCAGCAGCACCCCGGCGGTGCCGAGGGAAACGCCTTTGATTTCAATGCCGCCAATGAGGTAACCGAGGGCGGCAATGGCAAAGGCAACCCCCACGGTGGCCAGCATGGCCGAAAGCAGCGTACCAAGATAGGCCATTAGTTTTTGCCTCCCGTCTTCTCGCGCCGGGCGTAATTCGGCAGCAGCTGGGGCGAAAGTAGTCCCCTGCGAATGCCCGCCTCTTTGCAGGCGGCTTCAAAGGCCTTTACGTGCTCTAAGGTCAGCTTGCCCACGGCAACGTTTTCCGCTTTGGCGGCGGCGTTGCGCCCGGCGTTGCGGCCGAACACGATAATATCCAGCAATGAGTTGCCCATTAAGCGGTTGCGGCCGTGAATACCGCCGACCGCCTCCCCGGCGACGAAGAGGTTTTCTACCGCCGTCATGCCGTTTTCGGCAATGTCCAGCCCGCCGTTTTGGTAGTGCAGGGTGGGGTAAACCAAAATGGGCTCTTTGCGAATGTCAATGCCGTATTTATCAAACATGCGCAGCATGGCGGGAATGCGCTTTTCTATGGTGCCCTCGCCGTTTTTGAGCTCTATCATGGGGGTATCTAACCACACGCCCTGCCCTTCGGGAGGTGTTACCCCCTTGCCGCGGGCGGTGCATTCGCGAATAATGGAGGCGGCCGAAACGTCGCGGGTTTCCAGCGGGTGCATAAACACCTCGCCCTCGGCGTTAATGAGCTTCGCCCCCAGCGAGCGCACCTTTTCGGTTACCAGCGCGCCGAAAATCTGCTCCGGGTACGCCGCGCCGGTGGGGTGGTATTGCAGGGTGTCGGCATACAGCAGCCGGGCGCCCGCCCGGTAGCCCAGCACCAGCCCGTCGGCCGTGGCGCCGTAGTGGTTCGAGGTGGGGAAGCCCTGATAGTGCAGCCGCCCTGCCCCGCCGGTGGCCAAAATCACCGTTTTGGCGCGGGCAACCAGCAGTTCTTCCGTTTCCATATTCATGAGAACCGCGCCCGCCGCCTTACTGGCGTCGTCTAAAATCAGCTCTATGGCGGCGGTAAAATCGACCACCGGAATGGAGCGATTGAGCACTTCGTCCCGCAGGGTGCGCATAATCTCGGCGCCAGAGTAGTCTTTGGCGGCGTGCATCCGCTTGCGGGAGGTGCCGCCCCCGTGGGTGGTTATCATGGTGCCGTCTTCGGCCTTGTCAAACTCTACCCCCAGCTCGTTCAGCCACAAAATAGCCTCCGGCGCTTCGGTTACCAGCTTGTAGAGCAGCTCTTTTTTGGCGGCAAAGTGGCCGCCGCCGTAAGCGTCTAAAAAATGGCGGGCGGGCGAATCGTTGGGTTTGTCTGCCGCCTGAATGCCGCCCTCGGCCATCATGGTGTTGGCGTCGCCCATGCGCAGCTTGGTGACCACCAGCACGTTTGCCCCGGCCTCGTTTGCCTCTATGGCGGCCGAAGCGCCGGCGCCGCCCCCGCCAATGACCAGCACGTCTACGTCATAGTCCGGGTGGCGCAGGTCTATTTTTTTGCCGGTAATGCGGCTGCCTGCCTGTAGCAGGGCGGCGAGCTCTTTCGGCACCTTGTCGCCCTTGTTGGGGCCAACCTGCAACAGGTCAAATTCCTCGGTTTTATAGTCCGGGTGATAGGTCGCCAGCAGCGTTTCTTTTTCCTCGGCCGTCATGCGGCGGGGCTCCATGTTGGCGTTTTCGGTTCTGGCTGCCTCCACTTTTTTCATGGATTCCAGCATTTCTTTGGTATACATTTTCTTATAGCCCCTCCTTACTGCTCAATATCCCGGGTGTTGTACAGCTCTTTGATTTCGTCCAGCGGCTTGTTCATCAGCCCTTCTATGAGCTCCTGAAAATCGCCGTTTTGAATTTCTTTTACCCGATTCTCTAAATGCTCGCTTTTGGGGGCTAAGTATTTGCCGTTTAATCGGCGGGCGAGCAGCGCCACCTGCGGGTGCGAAATACCCGCCGGGCAGCGGGCGGAGCACACCCCGCACATCACGCAGTCAAACGACTCTTCGGCGCATTTTTCATACTCGCCCCGCTGGGCGTAGGCGATGTACTGCATCACGTTTAACCCCTGCGTGCAGCTTTTGGTGCAGGCGTTGCAGCCAATGCAGCTGTAAATTTCCGGGTAAAGCTGCATCATAATCTGCTCGCTGGGCGAAATGGCGTTGA
>CANQGN010000014.1 GCA_947623215.1 uncultured Clostridia bacterium | reverse complement strand
CCTCTGCGTCCCGAACGCAGCGCTCTACCAAACTGAGCCACGCCTCGAACTTCAAAAGCGAAGGGTATTATACCCTATTTTTCTTCGCTTGTCAAGCAAAAACTCCCGCGCTGCCGTAAAACGCCAGCTCATGATAACCTGCCCACAAACAGCAGGTGGGTATCCTCCTTGCGGCTTTGTGCTTCCAACGTCCGAACCTGCGTTCGGGAGGCCTGCAAACCCACCGTAAGAGCCGGATTCCCTTTATAATACTTGTAGGGTTATAAAAGCGGGGCGGTCCGCGCACAGCGCAGGAGTGTTACTCTTACCGGTTTATTTTATTCGTCTTCAATGTCAAAAATTTCAGAAAGCCGGCCGGAAAAAAAGTCGGCTATCCGGTTAAACTCTTCTTCGTCTTCAATCTCTTCAAAAAACTCGCCGTCTTCTTCTGAGATTTGCTTCATAATCACCAGCGGGTCGCTGTCGTTCAAGGCGTCGGCCGGGTCGTCGTAAACCGGCAGCATGGCCACGTAGTGGGCGTCGTCTACGTCCGCTTCGTCCAGCACCTCCAGCGTAAACTCGTTGCCTTCGTCGTCGCTCAGCGTAACCAAATCCGGCATTTCACCGGCCAGTTCTTTTTCGTCCATCGCGTTTATCCCTCCATCTGTCGCTACCGTTATTGTACTCATTTTTGGGGCGGCTGTCAACCACTAAATTTTGTGCAGCGGTTTTACCAGCGGCCGCTGCGCATATTTTGGGGGCGCGCTTTGCACAATAGAATGGGAGGTGAAGACCATGACGGCAAAAGAATTGCTGTATATTGAAGACGCGCTGGGCCACGAACAGTATTTTCAAACCCAATGCGCCGAGGCCATGAACACCCTGCAAGACGGCGAGCTGAAAACCTGCCTGCAACAAATGCAGCAGACCCACCGGCAGCTGTTTCAACAGTTTTTAGGGCTTTTGTAACACTGGTTTGACCCGGCAGTGCCGAACCGCCCGCAATCGGCCCTTTTCCCGCCATTTGCGCGTTCGCCCCACTTGCCGTACACAAAGTACGGCTGCGTGGGAGCGACCGCACCCTGACGAAAAAATGCCTCGATTTCGGGTGCGGCGCAGTTTAGGAAGACAAAATCTGAGATTTTGCTTTCCTAAACCGACTCGTCCCTACCGGGTGCAAACCAAAATGAAAGAAGGAGGAAGCGAAAATGGACGATCGATCCATTATGGAAAATCTTCTGCTGCTGGAGAAGGGCGTGTGCGATTTGTATATGCACGGCGCCATTGAATCTTCTACCGCCAACGTGCACCAGACCTTCAGCAGCGCGTTAAACGATTCGCTGGGTATGCAAGGCGCCCTGTACGGCAAAATGAGCGCCAGGGGCTGGTACGCGCCCGAGGCGGCCGAGCAAGGGCAGATTAACACCGTAAAACAAAAATACTGCACCGGCTGCTAACCGCTAAGGTAAAGTAAAAAACGCAGCCGCCCCCCGGCAGGCAGGCGCAACCGCCCGGCCGGGGGGACGAACCGAAAGATGACGGGCGAGCGAGCAAGCCGCCCGTTATTTTTTGCGCGAATACCCGCGGCGAGAGGACTGCCCGCGCTTCATATCCGACATTTTTTCTTCGCTTCGCTGCTTATACTTTTGCAGCATATCTTCAAACGCGGGATTGCCGCTGCGGGTCGGGGTCCAGTCCATAGCGGGGTCGCCGGTAAAAACCGGCGGCTGGGGCTGCGCCTTGGGCTTGGGCCGGGCGGCCGGGCGGGCAGCCGGGCGCGGTGTGCCGCCCTCCGCCTCGCGCGGGCGGGCGGGGCGGGGATTGGCCTTTTTAATGCTCAGGCTAATCTTACCGTCTTCGGTTATATTGATGATTTTGACCCGCACGGTTTGCCCTTCGGTTAAAAAGTCAGAAATTTCATTGACAAAAACGTCTGCCACTTCCGAAATATGAATCATACCCGAACGGCCGCCCTCCAGTTCTACAAAGGCGCCGAATTTGGTAATGCCCGTCACCTTGCCCTCTACTATGGAGCCCACCGTAAGCTGCACGTCGCTCTACCCCCTTCAATTCCCTGTTTTGCCTTAGTTGCCGGTTACGTCGGTATACACTCGCTCGTCTGACCGAACGTAGCCGTTTTCGCGCAGCGCACGTTCTATCAGCGCGTCGTAGGAACCGTCGTCCAGCAGGGCGGTCAGTTCTTCATTGTTCAGCACCAGCTGCTCTTTTTCTTCTTGCAGCGCGGCTAACTGGCGCTGGTTTTTGTCTAACCGAACCTGCGCGGAGATTAACTGCACCGTGCCCACAACAACGAGCACCAGCAAAACAACTTTTAATAAAAACCGGGACCACATGGCCGTACTCCTTCTTTCCCTATGAGTCCAACTCTATTATACATCATCTTGCCTGGAAATTGCAAGAGGTTTTTTTCTGAATTTTAAAATATTTTTTCGCGGATTTTTTCTTTTGCGGCAAGCGCGGCTGCGCGGGGCCAAAAAGACCCGCCGCAGCCCGGCCAAAACCGGCAAAAAGGGGCGGGCCAACCGCCCGGTAAAGCGGCGCATTTTGGCCTTTACCGCCCGCCAAAAGCGGCCGAGGGGCGGCAGCAAAAAGCCAAACGCCGCCGCTGCCCCCGCCGCCATGCCAAGCAGGGCAAAGGCGCGGGGACTGCCGCCGCAGCGCACCTGCAAAAAGCAAAAAACCGCCACCGCCAGGCAGCAGCCGGCGGCCAAATCGGCTACAAACCGCCGCACCCCCCGCCGGCGGCCGCCCACCGCCGAAAAAAAGGGGCCCGCCAGCAATGCCAACAGCCCGCCGTAGCCCACCGCCCAGCAAAAGGTCACAATCTGCCGCAGGCTTTCTACCTGCTCAAATTCGGTTAACATCAGCGAAACAACCGGCCAAGCCAGCCGGCTTTTTCCCGCTCGTCGGTGTACATCAACCCGTAAATGTTGCCGGTCAGCGCCACCTCGCCCGTTTCTACGTCCAGCCGGTCAATGTGCAGCGCCGTGCCCTTCACCGTCAGCTCGCCCCGGTCGGTGTAAAGCACCACCGTTTGGTCGTCAAAGCTGTCTACGTCTGAAACCCCGCTTACCGAAAGGCTTTTGCGGTCCTGCATCAGCAGCTCGTGCGGCCGCCCGCCGGAACCGGCTTTTTCCTCCGCCATGCCGCCCCTCGCCCCCTTTTTTCCTCTGTCGTCGCTTCGTCACAAGCGCTCTGTAACTACTATGCGCCGGGAAAGGGGGATATGACGGGGGCGCGAATCGACTGCGTTATTCCCTGCCGCGTTTTTTCTACGATTCCGCCGAGTCGGAGAGGTCGGTGGTGTGGACGGTGGCGGTTTGTTGCAGGCGGTCGGTGACCAGTTCCATTAAAAACTGCTCGCGCAGCCCCTCGGCGCCGCCGTACTGCTGCTGCAAGTCGGCCTCGGTTATGGTCTGGTCGTTTTGGGCGGCCAAATATTCCTTCAGCAGGTGGTCGTAGTCGTTAACCGATAGGGTAACGCCCTCGCGCCGGCTGATGGCCCGCAGAACCATTTGCTGCTTTAAAATAGACTGGCAGTAGCGGTCGGCGTAGGCTTCGTAGGCCTCGTTGTCCCCAATGCCGTAGCCGAAGGCAAGGTAGTCGTCAAACGACATTTCGTATTCGTCCGCGCCCGCCTGTACCTCCCGCCGAAAGTCCTCTTTTAGGGCGGTAAGCTCGGCCGTGGGGTAGGAGAGCACCTCTGCCGCATCCACCGCCGCGCTCCAGAGCGCGGAGCGAATGGCCGCGCGGTTTTCGGCTTCTTTTTGGCGGTTATACTCCTGCCGAAAGGCCGCCCGATATTCCTCTGCCGAGTCGTAATCGCCCAGCTTTGCCGCCACCTCGTCGGTCAGCTCCGGCACTTCGGCGCGGGTCACGCGGTTGACCTGCACGGTAAAGACCACCTGCTTGCCGTGATATTCCTCGCGGTAATAGTCTTCGCCCACCGTCAGGGTTACGGTGCGCTCGTCGCCCGGCTTTACGCCCAGCAGCGGTTCGTCCATACCGGCGAGCACAAAGGCGTTTTCGCCCAGCGTTAGGGTCACGTCTTCGCTGGTAAACCAGCGGGAGATTTCGCCGTCTACCCGGCCGGTGTAGTTGATGTTGACCGCGTCGCCCATTTTGGCGCCGTCGGTCACCTCTTTTTCGTCTGCCAGCCGGGCGAGAACGGTTTGCAGCGCCCGGTCGGCGCCCTCTTCGGTGGGGGATTCAATTTCCACCGAAACGCTCAGGTGCTCGTAGTCGCCAAGGGTAATATACCGCTCCGGGTTGTAGGGAATCGCCTGCCGCACCAGCCCCGCCACGGCGGCGGACGCGAGCAGCAGGCAGGCGAGGAACAGCAGGGGGGAAAGCTTCCATTGCTTCATGGGGAAAAACGCTCCCTTCTATACGGCCACCGGAATTTTTTGCCCCAGCGGGTGGTAGCGGTAATCTTCTACCCGCAGGCTGTCGGGGGTAAAGGCGTAAAAGTCGGTAATGGTGGGGTCCAGCGTTACCCGGGGGGCGGGGTAAGGGGTGCGGGTGAGCATTTGCTTTACCAGCGGCAGGTGGCGGTCGTAAATGTGGCAGTCGGCAATCACGTGCACCAGCTCGCCGGGCTGCAGGCCGCTTACCTGCGCAAACATCATGGTAAGGGCGGCGTACTGCACCACGTTCCAGTTATTGGCGGTCAGCATGTCTTGCGAGCGCTGGTTGAGCAGGGCGTTTAAGCGGCCGTTTGCTACCGAAAAGGTCATGCTGTAGGCGCAGGGGTAAAGATTCATTTCATGCAAATCCGCATGGACGTACAAATTGGTTAAAATGCGGCGGGAGGAGGGGTTGTGCTTTAGGTCGTAGAGCACCCGGTCTACCTGGTCAAACTCTCCCTCCGGGTAGCGGTGCTTCACCCCCAGCTGGTAGCCGTAGGCCTTGCCAATAGAGCCGGTCTCGTCTGCCCAGGCGTCCCAAATATGGCTGTGCAAATCATGAATATTATTGGACTTTTTTTGCCATATCCACAAAATTTCGTCCACCGCAGCGGCCACGTTGGTTTTGCGCAGGGTCATCAGCGGGAACTCTTTGCTTAAGTCGTAGCGGTCGACCACGCAAAAGGTTTTTACGGTGTGGGCGGGGGTGCCGTCCTCCCAACGGGGGCGCACCGGCAAGTCGGTATCCCAACTGCCGGATTGCAAAATGGTATGGCAGTTTTGTATAAACAGTTCGTCGGCGTAAGACATCGCCTGCTTCACGCTCCTTATTCGTTCATTTTGGGGTGCAGCTCGTCCAGCGTTAGGCCGAAGGCGGGCAAAAATTCCTCTTGAAAAACCGTTACCTCCGGCAGCTGCATGGCGGCGAGCGCCGCCTCGGTGGCCCGCCGGGCAGAGGCGAACTCGCGGTTGCCCATTTTTTCTTCTTCCAGGCATTTAATTAAGGCGGCGAGCTTGTCTGCCGCTTTGCAAAGCCGCCACAGCTGGCCGTCGGCCGGGTCTTGCCGCAGCAGAGGGGCAAAGTCGGGGCGCAAATCCTCCGGCAGCATGGCAAGCAGGGCGTCGCCGGCCTCTTCCTCCAGCCGCTTGTAAGAGGCGCGCAGCGCCTCGTCGTGGTATTTTACCGGGGTGGGCAAATCGCCGGTTAAAATTTCGCCGCAGTCGTGGTACAAGCCCAGCAGCGCCGCCCGCTCGGGGTTTACGCTGCCGCCGAACCGCCGGTTGTGAATAACCGCCAGGCAGTGGGCCAGCGCGGCGGTTTCGAGCGCGTGTTCGCTTAAATTTTCCGGCAGGGTGTTGCGCATAAGCGCCCAGCGGCGAATGTGCTTCATGCGAAAAAGCATGGCAAAAAACGAATAGGGCATGGGCGGCCTCCTGTGTTGCAAATTTGGCTGCGCTGCGGCGGGTTCCTTACCGCCAGTATACCATACGCCGCCGGTAAGTGCAATCTTTTTTGCGCCGCCGTTTGCGGCAAAAGGGGGGCAAACGGGGCAAAAGGGCTTGCGTTTTGCCCCGCCATGGGGTATACTGAAAGCGCAAACCGATGAAAATGGAGGGAGATACCCCATGGAGCAGGATTTTGCCGCCCATACCCCCAAGCTGGGCTTTGGGTTAATGCGGCTGCCCAAAACCAAAGACGGCGCCATAGAGCTGAACGAGACGGCCGAAATGGTCGACCGCTTTTTGGCGGCCGGTCAAACGTATTTTGACACCGCCTACGTGTACGACAACGGCGCTTCGGAAGAAGCCGCCCGCAAAACGCTGGTAGAGCGCTACCCGCGCGAGCGGTACACGCTGGCTACCAAGCTGTGCGCCTGGGCCGGTAACCCAACCGAGCAGGAGGCCAAAGCGCAGTTTACCACCAGTTTGGAGCGTACCGGCGCGGGGTACTTTGATTTTTACCTGCTGCACGCCCTGCAAGCCGGGAACTACCAATTGTATGACCAATACGGCATTTGGGATTTTGTAAAAGAACAGCAACAAAAGGGGCTGATTCGCCACTGGGGCTTCTCGTTTCACGCCTCGCCCGCGCTGCTCGACCGGCTGCTGACCGACCACCCGGAGACGGAGTTTGTGCAGCTGCAAATCAACTACGCCGACTGGGAGCACCCCGACATTGCCGCGCGGGAAAATTACGAGGTCGCCCGGCGGCACGGCAAGCCGGTGATTGTAATGGAGCCGGTCAAAGGCGGCGCGCTGGCAAACCCCAAGCCGGAGGTCGCCAAGCTTTTTACCGACTGCAACCCCGCCGCCTCGGCCGCCTCGTGGGCCATTCGCTTTGGCGCCTCGCTGCCCGGGGTGGTAACCGTGCTCTCGGGTATGTCGAACTTGGCGCAAATGGACGATAACCTCTCTTACATGCGCGCCTTTACGCCTCTGTCGGCAGAGGAGCGGGCGGTGGTGCGCCGGGTGCAGGAGCTGCTGGGCCAAAGCAAGGCCATCGGCTGCACCGGTTGCCGCTACTGTGTAGACGGCTGGCATTGAAATCCCCGCCTTTTTGGCCGCCCGCAACCGCCAGCTGGCCGACGGACTGTTTGACGAAGCCAAAGCCGCCTACGCCGCCGCTGCCGAAGCCGGGAGCAGCCCGGCCGACTGCACCAACTGCGGCCAGTGCGCCGCCGCCTGCCCCCAGCTGCTGCCGGTAAACCAACTGCTGGCCGAGTGCCGGGAAGCATTAGCATAAGGCAACACAATCTGCTACAAACAAAACGACCCTGCCCGGGCGAGCGTTCGGGCAAGGCCGTTTTTTGCTTTATTATGGTTATAAATACCGGCCGGTCAGGCTGGCGGGGTTGGCGGCAATGGCGGCCGGCGGCCCGGCGGCGACTAAGCGGCCCCCTTCCGCCCCGCCGCCCGGGCCTAAATCTATCACATAGTCGGCGTTGCGAATAAGGGTGAGGTCGTGCTCGATTACCACCACGGTGGCCCCCTGCTCTACCAGCGTTTGCAGCACGTGAAGCAGGGTGCGCACGTCCAGCGGGTGGAGGCCAATGGTGGGTTCGTCAAAGATAAACAACGTGTTCGACTGGCCGCGGGTGAGCTCGCCCGTCAGCTTCAGCCGCTGGGCCTCGCCCCCCGAAAGACCCGGCGTTTGCTCGCCTAAGGTTAAGTAGCCCAGCCCCACCGCCTGCAACAGCTGCAAGCGGCGGCGCACCGCCGGTAAATCGTCGCACAGCGGCAGCGCCTCCGTCACGCTCATGGCCATAAGCGCCGGCAGCGAGCAGGCCTCGCCCCCCGGGCAGGGGCGGGTAACCGAAAAAGCCTCCGGCGCGTAGCGGCTGCCCTTGCAGGCGGGGCAGGGAATTTCTACATCCGGCAAAAACTGCACGTCTAAACTGACGCAGCCGGTGCCGTCGCACACCGGGCAGCGCAGCCGACCGGTGTTGTAAGAAAAATCGCCCGCCTTGTACCCGGCGGCTTTGGCCCCGGCGGTTTTGGCAAAGCAGCGGCGCAGTTCGTCATGCACGCCGGCGTAGGTGGCCACGGTAGAGCGCACGTTTATGCCTATGGGGGTGGCGTCTATCAGCTTAACCTGCCGAATCCCGGCGGGGTCTACCGCCCGCACGTGAGCGGGCAGGGGGGCGCCGCTTGCCGCCGAGCGCAGGGCGGGCAGCAGGCTTTCGAGCACCAGCGTGGTTTTGCCGGAGCCGGAAACCCCGGTAACGGCGGTAAGCCGCCCTTTGGGTATGGCCACGGTTAAGGGCTGCACGGTGTGCAGCGGGCCGGTTTGTAAGCGTACTTGCCCCGCCGCAAAAAGCGCCGCCTCATCTACCGGCGGGCGTACCTGCTCGCTCGCCCCCGGGCGCAGGTAGGGGCCAATAAGGGAGGCGGGATTGCCGCACAGCTGCTCTACCGAGCCGGTGGCAATCACCCGGCCGCCGTCGGCGCCCGCGCCGGGGCCGAGCTCTATTAAATAGTCGGCGCGGCGCAGCAGGTCTACGTCGTGGTCTACCAGCACCACCGAGTTGCCGTCGGCCAGCAGGTCGTGCAGCACCCCCGCCAGCCCCTCTAAATTGCAGGGGTGCAGACCAATGGAGGGTTCGTCTAACACATACAGCACGCCGGTGGTGCGGTTGCGCACCGCCCGGGCCAGCTGCGCCCGCTGGCGCTCGCCGGTAGAAAGGGTAGCGGAGGCCCGGTCGAGCGTTAAGTACGAAAGCCCCAAATCGGTCAGGCGGCGGGCGGTGGTTAAAAAGGCCTCGCCAATGGCGCGGGCCATGGGGCGCATGGCCTCCGGCAAGGTCTCCGGCATGGCGGCGACCCACGCTACCAGCTCCCGCAGGGTCATGGCGCAGGCGCGGTCGAGCGATATGCCGCACAGCCGGGGGGCGCGGGCGGCGTCGCTCAGCCGGGTGCCGCCGCAGGCCTCGCAGGGTTGGCGGCGCAAAAATTTTTCTACCCGCTTCATACCGGCTTCGTCTTTTACCTTTTTCAGGGCGTTTTCTACCGTGTAAACGGCGTTGTAATAGGTAAAGTCCAGCTCGGCCGCGTCGTTTCCCTCTTTGGGGTGGTAAAAAATATGCTTTTTTTCGGCCGGGCCGTGAAAGACGATCGCCCGCTCGGCCGCCGTCAGCTCGCAAAAGGGAACGTTGGTGCGCACCCCCATGGCGCGGCAGACGTCTACCATCAGCGACCACATCAGGCTGTTCCAGGGGGCCACGGCGCCCTCTTCTATGGTTTTGGTCTCGTCCGGCACCAGCGTGCTTTCGTCTACCCGCAGCGTTTCGCCGGTGCCGGAGCAGGCCGGGCAGGCGCCTTCGCTGTTAAAGGCCAGCGCCTCCGCCCCCGGCGGGGTTACGGCCGCGCCGCACTGGCAGCAGGTAATCCGCCGCTCGGCCGCCACGTTTAGCGTGGGGGGCTGGTAAGCGCCGCACGCCGGGCAGCGGTGGCTGGCAAGGCGAGAGAACATAAGCCGCAAAGAATTGAGCAGCTCGGTAGAAGTGCCAAAGGTGCTGCGAATGCCCGGTACGGCCGGCCGCTGGTGCAGCGCCAGCGCGGCGGGAATGTACCGCACCTCGTCTACCGCGGCGGCAGCGGCGCCGGTCATGCGGCGGCGGGTGTAGGTAGAAAGCGACTCTAAATACCGGCGAGAGCCCTCGGCATACAGTACGCCCAGCGCCAGCGACGACTTGCCGGAGCCCGACACCCCCGCAATGCCCACCAGCCGGTGGAGGGGAATGTCAAGCGAACAGTTTTGCAGATTGTGCACCCGTGCGCCGCGCACCTCTATGGCGGCGGGGCGGTTTGGGTCGCGGTCGTTTGGCCGCATGGGCGTGCGCCTCCCTTCGGTTGATTGGTATTTGCCAAAAGGCGAATCAGTTCTTGTTTTTCATGGGAATTGTACGGTTTTTCTCGCGAAAGGCCCTGGTCTCCCGCGCCACCACGCCGCTCAGGGCCAGCAGCGCCACCAGGTTCGGGAAGGCCATGAGGCCGTTAAAAATATCCGCCAAGTTCCACACCGCCGAAACGGTAAGGTAGGGCCCCACCAGCACGGCGGCAATATACACCCAGCGAAAGACCTTCACCAGCCACTGGTGGCGACCGGCCAAATATTCCAAACACCGCTCGGCGTAGTAGTCCCACCCCAAAATGGTGGTAAAGGCAAAAAAGGCGAGGCAAAGGGTGAGCACCAGCGACGAAAAGGCGGGGTTCCACGGCAGCCCCTGCCGCCAGGCGTAGGCGGTTACCTGCACCCCCTCCAGCCCCGGCACTTTGTACGCGCCGGTCAGCACAATGGAAAGGCCGGTCATGGTGCAAATCACAATGGTGTCAATAAAGGTGCCGGTCATGGTAACCAGCCCCTGCCGCACGGGGTCGCGCGTTTTGGCGGCCGCCGCCGCAATGGGGGCGGAGCCTAAACCCGCTTCGTTTGAGAAAATGCCCCGGCCAATTCCCTTTTGCATGGCAAGCTTCAAAGTAACGCCGGCCGCCGCCCCCAGCGCCGCCCGGGGGGCGAAGGCGCTTTTTACAATGAGCACCAGCGCGGCGGGGATTTGGGTAATATGGGTGAGCAAAATAAGAAGGGCGAAGAGCACGTAAAAAATCGCCATAAAGGGCACCACTACTTCAGAAACCCCGGCAATGCGGCGAATACCGCCAATGATGACCAGCGCGGCGAACAGGGTAACGGCAAGCCCGGTTACCACCACCGCCCAGGAGTAGCTGCGGCCCCCCAGCGTAAAGGCGACGTGCTGCCGGTTGGCGTCCAACAGGGTTTCGGCCGCCGAGGTAATGCCGTTAATTTGGGTAATGGTGCCAATGCCCGCCAGCACGCCAAACAGGGCGAACAATTTGGCCAGCCACTTCCACCGGGGGCCCATGCCCTTTTCTATATAGTAAAAGGGGCCGCCCAAAAAATGACCGCCGGGCTTTTCTACCCGGTATTTCACCGCCAGCAGCCCCTCGGCGTATTTGGTGGCCATGCCAAAAAAGGCGGCCAGCAGCATCCAAAACAGGGCGCCGGGGCCTCCTGCGCATACGGCGGTGGCCACCCCCACAATGTTGCCGGTGCCAATGGTGGCCGAAAGGGCGGTGCACAACGCCCCAAAAGAGGAAACCTCGCCCTGCCCGCCGTCTTCGTTTTGCACCATAAATTTCAGGGCCTTGCCCAAGTGGAATACCTGCACCAGCCCGGCGCGCAGCGACAGCCAAACCCCGGCCGCCAAAATCAGGATAATGAGCACCCAGCCCCACACCCAGTCGTCTACCCGGGTAATGAGGTCGTTAACAGACGCCGACAGGGCGACGTTCATGTTGCATTCCTCCCATTTTTGCAAATAAAAAAGAAAAGAGTCGAAACCGACTCTCTCAATCAAAAGAATTCATAGCCGGGGGTTGGCCTTAAACCCCGCCCCGGCGGTTCTGTCCTTTTGCCTGAGAGATTGGCATATCATAATAGTAAAAAGATATGCCGTACACCTTCGGCCTCTGCCGGTCTTTTATGGGCAGACGTCTCCAGAAAGCGAAAAAAGTGTTCGCCGCGCTTATTATACCCGTTTTTTCGCAAAACTGCAAGTGGTTATGGCGGGAGAGTTTAAAAAACTGCAAAAAAAATTGCGGCGGGTGGTTGCAATTGGCGGGAGTATATGATAAAATAAAAAAAAGACGACGCAAAGGAGCGGGAACCATGCGGTTTTTTTGCCCTGAACCCTGCCCATTGCCCCCACCGGCCGAGCGGCGGCGCGCCTACCGGGCGGCCGAGCACCTTGGCGGGCTGCGACTGGGGGAAGATACGCTCTTTTACAAAAGCGGCGGCCGGGTGGCGGCGCTGCCCTACGGGCGGCTGGAACGCTACTTTCGGCGGGTGATGCTGGTACCGGTGCGGCTTTGCTGCGGCAAGGGCACCCTGCCGGTAGAGCATTTGGTGCTCTGCGCCGCCGGGCGAGAGCTGGCAGTGGTGGCCTTACCCAGCCGCCGCGCCGCCGAGGCGGCCATGGAGCGGCTGCGGCAGCTTGCGCCTGCCGCCGCGGCCGGTAAACCGGCATGAACCGGGCCGAAACCCTCGCCCGGCTGACCTGCCCCTTTGCCCGCTACTACACCCTGAGGGAGGACGGGGTGGCGCCCCCATTTGCGGCGGAAGGGGAGTTTCACGCCGAGCAGCAGCAATATTTTTTAACCAAACGCGCCGTTTTGTCTCAGGCCCAAACGCATGAATACGTTTATTTTGCGCTGGCCGACCGCCTTGGCGAAGAAGAGCTTGCCGCCCTGGCAGAGGAGGCCTGGCGGCGGGGGCAGGCGCGGATAACGCCCGGCCCCCAACACCGCAGCAGCGATATTACGCTGGTGGCGGCGGCAGAGGTACTCTCGCCCGGGGCCAAGGCCGCCGCGGCGGGGCTGCGGCGCAGCCGCAGTTACCGCTTTACCCTTTACGGGTGGAGTCATTTTCGTGTGGTTGCACAGGAGCTTTCTACGGGAGACTGGTTTTGTAACCGCCAGGGCCGGTCGCTTAGAAAGCTGCTTTGCCAAAATGCTGAAAAAAAGGAAGGTGTACTGGTATGATTGCGGTTTTCATTATTGCGGCGGCCATTGTGCTGCTGGTAGCCGGCTACGTGTGGTACGGTTCCTGGCTGGCCAAACAGTGGGGCATAGACCCCCGCCGCAAGACCCCTGCGGTAGAGCTGGAAGACGGCGTAGACTACGTAGCCGCCAAGCCTGCCGTGCTAATGGGTCACCATTTTTCCTCTATTGCGGGCGCGGGCCCCATTAACGGCCCTATTCAGGCCTCGGTTTTCGGTTGGCTGCCGGTCTTTTTGTGGTGCGTAATCGGCGGCATTTTCTTTGGCGGCCTGCAAGACTTTGGTTCGCTGTTTGCCTCTATTCGGCACAACGGCAAGTCGGTGGGCGAAATTATTAAAGACTCTATGGGCAGCCGCGCCAAAAAGCTCTTTATTGTGTTTGCGCTGCTGGTGCTGATATTGGTCATCGCCTCGTTTGTAAACGTGGTGGCCGGCACCTTTGCCTCTACCAATCCCGTCGGCTTTCACACCAACCCCCTCGGTACCGAAACCACGGCCATGATTTCGCTGCTCTTTATTGTGCTGGCAGTGGTGTACGGCCTTGCCACCAACCGCTTTGGCATGGGCACCCTGCCCGCTACCCTTTGCGGCATTGTGCTCATTGTGCTGATGCTGGTGCTGGGCTTAAACGTGGGCTTCGCCATGGGGCGGGTAGCGTGGATTATCGCCATTGGCGTGTACATTACCGTCGCCTCGCTGGTGCCGGTGTGGATTTTGCTTCAGCCGCGCGACTATCTTTCCAGCTTTCTGCTTTACGCCATGATGGGCGTTGCCGTTATCGGCATTGTCTTCTCGGCCTGTTCGGGTTCCGCTACCTTTGAAATGCCGGCCTTTACGGGCTGGAATTCCAGCATCGGCACCCTCTTCCCGGCGCTCTTTATTACCGTTGCCTGCGGCGCCTGCTCGGGCTTCCACAGCCTCATTGCCACCGGCACCTCCTCTAAACAGCTGGCGAGCGAAAAAGACGCCAAAGCCATCGGCTACGGTTCCATGCTCATCGAGTCGGCGCTGGGCGTGGTAGCGCTTATTGCCGTGGGCATGGTGTACAAAACCTACTTAAACGGCGACTTCGGTTCGCCCTCCGCCGCCTTTGCGGCCGGCATTGCCACCATGTTCGGCACCGAAACCTCCGCCATTTACGGCACCATTTACGCGCTGCTCACCCTGGCGGTTTCGGTTTTTGCCCTTACCAGTTTGGATACCGGTACGCGCCTCAGCCGCTTTATGTTCAGCGAGCTTTTCTTAAAAGAAAACGAAGCAACTTACCGCGACGCCACCGGCATTCGCAAGGTGCTGGCCTATCCGCTTACCGGCACGCTTTTAATGGTGAGCGTGGGCTGCGTGCTGGGCGGGCTGAGCCTCAGCCAGATTTGGAGCCTCTTTGGCGCGGCCAACCAGCTGCTCGCGGGCATCGCCTTAATGGCGGTGGCGGCCTGGCTTGGCAACGCCGGCAAAAACAACAAGATGTTTTACATTCCCATGGCCTTTATGCTCATTGCCACCATTACCAGCCTGGTCACCACCGTCATTCAAAAAATCGGCATGGTGAGCGGCGGCACGGCGGCGTGGGGTGACTGGTTCCAGTTGCTCTTTGCGGCGGCCATGGTGGTGCTGGCGGTCGAGCTGGTCATCGAAGGCCTCCATACCTTCTTCACCAAAAAGCCTCAGCAGCCCCAAGCGGAATAATTCCCCTATTATCGTAAAAAAAGAGGCCGGAAGCTCCGGTCTCTTTTCGTTTGGTTGTTTTATGGGGCAGGGGCGCCAAGGGGCGGGTTGGCCTTGGCCGACCAGCGGGTTACCGTCAGCCGGGCCACGGCGCAGTGGGCCATGGCTTCGTCGCTTACCGGCTGCTCCCCCCCGCCGGGGCAGTAGCGGCGCAAAAGCGCGGCCAGCGCCCGGCGCTTTTCTTCCCCCTCTACAAAGGCAATCTCTGCATCGCCCATTACCGAACGGTAATATTGCGTAACCCCGCCGCCCGGCGTTTGTACCACCTGCAAGGGGCAGTCGAGCTCAAAGGAGCAGCGGCCGTTTGCCCGCATCAGGCGGATTTTGCGCCCCTCTTTGGCGCCGTGCAGGTAAAAGCAGAGCCTGCCGTCTTCAACGGTGGCGGCAAAGCTGACCGGTAGAACGTAGGGCACGGGGTGGTCGGCCAGGCCGAGGCGCAGCACGTCGCAGGCCTCTACCATGGCCAGCATGGCGGCAAAATCGTCTACCGCGCGCTCTGTTCGGCGCATGGCAATCCCCCCTTTTTTACTGAACGGGCGGCCGGGTAGCCAGCCGCCCTTCTTTTCTCCCCGCCAGTATAGCACGCCGGGCGGGGAATATAATGCCAAAGCGGCATTTTGGCGTTATTTCCCCTCGTGCAACGCCAGCACGGCGCCGGTTGCGGCGTCAATATCCACCCCAAAGTTGGTGCGGAACAGCCCCGGGGTTTCCGCTTCATCAAAGGGCAGGCCGACGAAGCAGACGGCGTAGTAGTCGCTCTCCGCGCCGCTTTTGCGCTCGCATTTCGCCTGCAAGAGCGCTTCGTCGGTTACGGTTAACCTGTATTCGCCCGCTCGGCGTTTGGCCTCCGCCAGCGCGAGGGTTAGGGCTTCGTCTTCCGTTATCTGCGAGGCCGCTTCCTCCTGCGGCGGGGCAGCCGAGGCGGGGTCGCGCTGGGCGGCGCTCTAATCGACCCCGGCGGTGGGCGTTTGGTCGGCGGCGGTATCGTTTTGGGCCACCGGCGCGGGGTCTTCCTGCTTTTCATTTGCTCCCACTTCAGCGGGGGCGGAGGCAGTCGGCAGCTGCACGATTTCTTTTTCGCCAGCCGACGGGGTGGGGGCCGGGTCAGACTCTACCGCCGCCGAAAGGCAAAGGGGCAGCAGCAGAAAGCAGGCGGCAAGCGCCGCCGCCAGCAGCGTTCGTTTGGCGTTCCATCGCTTTTTCATACTACATTCCTCCTAATGCATTCCCAGCAGGGCGGCGAGGCTTTTCTGCTGCGCCGCCGTCAGGCGAACCGCCCGGCCGGTTGCCTCTTCCAGCAGCCGGTCGCCCTGTAAATAGTAGGTTTCGCGCCCCCCGTCCGCTGCGGTAAAGCAAACTTGCAGGGCGGCCTCTTTTTGTATTTCGTCCGCCCCCGCCGGGGCGGCCTGCCGCATACAGCGCGACAGGGCGGCATACAGGGCGGCAGC